>DASQIU010000059.1:0-21773 GCA_035631395.1 Daejeonella sp.
CAATATATCGAATCGTTGGGCGAAGTGGAAAAAGCCTCACATGGCGTTACGTTCAACGAGCTGAAGGCCCAGGCTAAAAGCTTGTACTTTAACTGGTTGATAGCGCAGCAGCGGATTAATGTCTTAAAGGAAAACGATAAGATCATGCAAACCATGAAAAAGATCGAGCAGATCCGCTATCCTTATAATCAGTCTCAATTGGGCGGAGTATATCAGGCTACAGCCAAGATCGAGGAAAATCAGAATATGATTCGCATGCAGGAAGGAGATATTGAGAAATCCCGGGCCTTGTTAAATGCTCTGATGAATCTGCCGGGAAACCGTTCGTTCGAAATAGACTCCACCTATCGGCCAGGTTTTATCCCCGCAGCTAATTTGGATACCGCTCAACTGGCTTCCAACCGGAAGGATGTGCTGCGGATGGAGCAAAGCATCCGGGCTATGCAGTTGAACATCAATTCGATGAAAACTCAAAGTAAACCCGATTTTAGAATCCGCCTGGATCATATGGCTCCTTTAGACCGGATGATGCCCAATGCTTTTAGTTTGATGGGCATGGTGAGTATTCCGATTGCGCCTTGGTCGTCTAAAATGTATAAAAACGAAGTGAAGGCCATGCAATATGAGGTACAGGCTATGGAAAAAGAACGTGCGGGTATGTTGCAGGAAAGCCAGGGGATGCTTTACGGAATGCAGGCCGGCATTCAATCCATGCAAAAGCGGATTGATGCCATGGAAAAGAAGATCATCCCAGCTTTAAAAAAATCAATGGAGGCCAATTTTCTGACTTATCAGGAAAATAAACTGGAGTTGCGGGTGGTGATTGATTCCTGGGAAGCGCTGCTAATGATGGAGAACAACCTGCTGGACGAGAAAGGTAAACTATATCAAATGATTGTCGATTATGAAAAGGAAATATATCGTTAGGCTGTGTTTATTTTCCCTATCGGGGATGATTTTTAGCTCCTGCAGCCAAGGCGAAAAGAAGGCTGATGCAGTGCATGAACATCATTATGAAGCTCCTAAAGCCGACACGAACCTAAATTATCTGTTGAAGCCTGTTAATGAACAGGTGCTTAGCAGAGTTCCGGTAATCAGGGCCCAAAAAGGTTCTCATATTATCATTGCCCAGGTTCAGGGTCGGGTTACTTATGATACCCGTAACGAAACCAGTTTGGCCAGCCGGGTGGGCGGACGCATTGAACGTTTGTACATCAAATACAACTATCAGCCGGTTAAAAAGGGACAGTTGATCATGGAGATTTATTCGCCTGATTTGGCTGCCGCTCAAAGAGAGCTTTTGTTTATCAGTCGCCAGGGCAATGAAGAAAACATGCTGCAGGCAGCCAAACAACGTTTACTGCTTTTGGGAATGAGTGCCGAACAGATCAATAAGGTGTTAAAAACCGGCCAAGTATCGTATCGCATACCGGTTTACAGTAATGCCAGCGGATATATTTTGGAAAAAACGGCCGCTTCGGCAACGGCTTCTGCTAATACGATGGCAAGTGTAAATTCTTCGGCAGACGGGATGGGTATGGGCGAAACCGCTGCCGTTAATGCTTCTTCTGCCCCTGTTCCAGCCAGCCAGCCGGTTTTATTGCGGGAAGGTCAGTATGTGGGGGCGGGGCAAAGCATTTTTACCATTTACCGGAGCGGCGATCTGGTTGCTGAATTTGCTTTAAAACCGGACCAAGCAGGGGGCTTAGCAGGTTCTAAAAACACGAAAGTGATCATCGAAAAAATTGGCAATAAAGAAGAAAGCTATACGGGAACTATTGGTCTGATTCAGCCGGTTTTTAATGCCGGCGAGAATTTTACTCAGGCCAGGGTTTATCTAAAAAACACCGGGCTGAGTGTAGGAGAATTGGTGCTTGGACATCTTCCGCTGATAGCGGACCAAGGTTATTGGCTACCTAAAGAAGCTTTGGTGTCTTTAGGAAATCAATCGGTGATTTTTAAGAAAGAAGGACGAGTATTTGTGCCCAAAAAAGTATCCACCGGAATTTCAACCCAAGATAAAATTCAGGTATTGGACGATATCAGCAATTGGGAAATTGCCTCCAATGCCTATTATCTGGTAGATAGTGAGAGTTTTATTAAGGTGAATAAAGAGTAAATATGAAAAAGATAAAATTGATAAAAAGCTTTGCCTGGGCGGCTCTGACTTTTGTTTTGCTCCTTTCGGCTTGTCAGCAAAAAGAAACCAACACGTCGGCTGCTGCGGGAGCGAAAGAGCCAACCTACTATACTTGTCCCATGCATCCGCAAATTGTGCAGGATAAGCCCGGAACTTGCCCTATATGCGGCATGGACCTGGTGCCTTTTCAGAAAAACCTGGCCCAGGATTTTTTGACTTTGGATCCCCGGCAGCGTGCCCTGGCTAATGTAACCACTATTACTCTGGGCGAAAACGGATTTTCGGGCTATAAACAGTTAAATGGCCGTCTGGTAATCGATCCGGAGAAAACGGAATATGTTTCCAGTAAAGTTCCCGGGAGGATAGAGAAGTTGTATGTCAGGCAAACCGGCGAAAAAGTTAATAAAGGCCAGCCTCTCTATCAGATCTACTCAGAACAATTGGCCACCTTGCAACAGGAGTATTTATTGGCTTTAGAGCAGGCCCGGCAATTTCCCGCCGATGCGGTATTTAAGCAGTTGCTAGCCGGGGCAGAGCAAAAGCTGATTTTATATGGCCAATCGCGGCAGCAAATTAACCGCCTTCAGGTCAATAAAAAAACCGATCCTTTGGTAACCTATACAGCACCTGAAAGTGGCACTGTAGCCGAATTAAGCATCACCGAAGGTCAGTATGTGGCAGAAGGTAGCCCGATTCTGCGTTTAGAAAGCTATGGGAATTTATGGGTGGAGGCCGATATATATGCTTCTGAGGCCGGAAGTGTTAAAGAAGGCCAAAAGCTGAAAGTGGTTATTCCGGGATGGGAATCAGCTCCTCAAACCATGACTATCAGTTTCATTACGCCGGTTTTACAGTCGGGCAGCCAGATGATGCAAATTCGTGGAACGATCCCGAATCCCAATGGTCAATGGCAAGCTGGTTTGCAGGCTTCGGTTTTTCTGCCTTTAACTACTGCCCATTCCAAAGTTTTAAGTCTGCCGGTTGATGCAGTAATCCGCAATGGAAAAGGGACACATGTTTGGGTAGAAACCGGTAAAGGCAAATTTGAATCCCGTATGGTTAAAACTGGATTGGAAAATGCCAATCAGGTAGAGATCCTGGAAGGTTTAAAGGCAGGAGATGCCGTGGTAATAACCGGGGCTTATTTGCTGTATAGCGAGTATGTTCTTAAAAAAGGCAAGGATCCCATGGCCGGAATGAAAATGTAATTTTTTAAGTAGATTTTATAAATGAAAGTAAACAGTATGAACATGATGAGATCAATTTTTTTATTTGGAGCAGTAGCCTTGTTGGCATCATGCAGTAATAATCAATCAGAAAATAAAACCGTTTCAGATCAGCCGGCAGCCACGGCAGCCAGTGCATCGGTGCAATTAAAAGATGATAAGCTAAATGCCATTTATCAGCACTATATTCATTTAACTACGGCGCTTACCAATGGCGATACCGCCGAAGCTAAAGTGGCTGGTCTGGCCATTGAAACGGGAGCGAAAGAGCTGAAAGGAGCCGATGCCCTGGTCAGCGCCGCCAACGAAATTATAACCGCTAAAGAGTTAGAAAGCCAGAGGAAATCATATTCGGCATTAAGTAATAGTTTTATTGCTTTGTTAAAGAACTCGGGTTTAAGCAGTGGAGAGTTATATGTAGATTATTGTCCCATGGCTTTAAACGATCAGGGCGCTTATTGGCTCAGTAATGTAAAAGAGATCCGGAATCCGTATTTTGGCGCAAGCATGCTGAGCTGCGGAGACATTAAAGAAACTATTCAGTAAGCATCCCTACTGCTTTATTATCGGTTTATTAAAAAGAAGCTATGAATCATTCAGAAGATCACTCAAAACATCAGCATCATTCTAAAGGCGCAGATGTTGCACATTCTGCTCATCATCATGAGGCCGCAATGGGTACTGGACATCATGTCCATGATAAGCATGTAGGGCATCATGTTCACGATAAACACGCCGGGCATCATACCCACGACTTCCTAAAGCGTTTTTGGATTTGCCTGCTTGTGACGGTGCCGGTTTTGATGTTGTCTGAAATGATCCAACATTGGTTCGGATTTCGCATCCACTTTGCCGGTAAGGTTTATGTGCTTTTAGCATTTAGCAGCTTTATTTATTTCTACGGAGGTATGCCCTTCCTGAAAGGCATGATCAGTGAAATCAGAGATAAAGCGATAGGAATGATGACACTGGTGGCCTTGGCTATCAGTGTTTCATTTATTTATAGTGTGGCGGTGGTTTTCGGCCTAAAAGGCATGGATTTCTTTTGGGAGCTGGCCACGCTGATCGATATCATGTTATTGGGCCACTGGCTGGAAATGCGTTCTGAAATGGCGGCATCTAAAGCCCTGGAATCTTTGGTGGCGTTACTGCCGGCCGAGGTGCATGTGGAACGGAACGGAGAGTTGCTGGATATCGAGATAAAAGATTTACAGCCTAATGAGGTGATGCTGATCAAGCCTGGGGAAAAAATAGCTGCCGATGGTGTGGTTTTGGAAGGCAATTCCTCGGTTAATGAAAGCATGTTAACCGGCGAAAGTGCTCCGGTAAAAAAGGAAAAAGATTTTAAAGTAATTGCCGGCTCTATCAATGGCGATGGCTCTTTAAAAGTAAGAGTAACCGGCGCCGGGAAAGATAGTTATCTGAACAAAGTGATCAATCTGGTTCAGGAGGCTCAAAAATCAAAATCGAATACCCAAAACCTGGCCGATCGGGTAGCTCAATGGCTTACATTTATTTCTATTGCGGTTGGACTGATTACGTTTATGGTTTGGTACTCGCAAAATGATCTGGCATTTGCACTGGAAAGAATGGTTACCGTTATGGTTACGGCTTGTCCGCATGCGCTGGGCGTAGCCATTCCTTTGGTGGTAGCCATATCCACCAGTTTGTCGGCTACTAATGGCTTATTGATCCGGAATCGCACCGCTTTTGAAAGCGCCAGAAATCTAACTACGATCATTTTTGATAAAACAGGCACTTTGACCAAAGGCTCACACGAAGTGCAAAAAGTAATTTCCTTATCTAAGGATTATTCTGCCGATGAAATTTTGCAGTGGGTGGCGTCAGTTCAGCAATATTCAGAGCATTATATTGCTAAGGGTATTTTAAACAAGCTGAAAGAAAAGAAGCTGGATCTGTTGCCCGCAACCGATTTTAAATATATGCAGGGAATTGGCGTTCTGGGCATGGTAAATGGAAAGGAGATTATTGCTGCTGGGCCTAATTATTTTATGCAGAATAACCGACTTCTGCCTTCAATTCCTTCAGATATAGATCAGGATACAGAAACGGTAAATTTTGTGTTGGTTGATCAGGAAGTGGCCGGACTGATCACTTTAGCTGATAGTATCCGGGAAACTTCGGCAAGGGCAATTGCTCAGTTAAAAAGCATGAATATTAAATCATTTCTCCTTACGGGAGATAATGAAAAAATTGCGGCCTCTGTGGCCAATAAATTGGGAATGAATGGCTATCTGGCTAATGTTTTGCCTCATGAGAAACAGCTAAAAGTTAAAGAATTTCAAAATAGGGGCGAAATTGTGGCTATGACCGGCGATGGGGTGAATGATGCGCCGGCTTTGGCTCAGGCCGATGTAGGCATTGCCGTAGGAAGCGGTACTGATGTAGCCGCCGAAACTGCCGATATTATCCTGGTAAACAGTGATCCGGCTGATGTGGTACAAATGATCCATTTTGGGCGAGCCACTTATAATAAAATGCGTCAAAATTTGGCTTGGGCCGTGGGTTATAACGTAATAGCCATTCCGCTTGCAGCGGGGGTACTTTCCCCATATTTTATGTTGAGTCCGGCAATGGGAGCGGTTTTGATGAGTTTAAGCACCGTGGTGGTGGCCATTAATGCGCAGTTGTTAAAAAGGCAATTTTAACCTTCTGGTTTAACGTTTAAGCCGATGTTTGAACGTTAAACCGATTGTTTTACGGTCTGGCTTTCAGGCGGGGATCAAAAGTAAACCGGCTTATTTCCACGATTTTAATTTTTGCAAAATCCCGGTGGTTGGGATTTATCAGGTAATTGAATTCTAAGTCGATAATGGCCGAAGGAACTTTTAAAACCGCCGATTTTCCTGAATTTAACCAATCGTTGCCAATTTTCTGAGTAATGGGGTAATGATCTACTTGATTCCACTGAGGGTTTATGTTCATTAAATCAGCATTGCTGATGCTTTCTGTTTCTAGGTTATCGTTAATATCAATTATAGCGATGGAGAAATTTCCGGCAGTAATGGCGGCTCCGCTGCGGTGGGCCAGATTCTCCAGGCAAGCCAGGGCTACCGAACCGGCGGTATAGATCATTTTCAGTCCTTCAGAGTTCCAGCGGGCGGCGATACCCGGAGCGTTTAATTGATGGGCGTATTTAGTTTGGCTAATTCGGTAAACAAGCATCTTGTCAGGCGGTAATACCGTAATCAATGCGTATCAGTTCATTTATCACAATTTGAATACCGGTAATGGTATCTAATAGATCAATAGGGTTGGCATTAATGCCGATATTATGCTGCGGGAGCCATTTTTTAAACTCTTCTAAAGAACCAAAAGTATCCATGCCTTTATCGAAAAGCTCAAAAAGTGCTATAATGTGCTCACTAAGGCCGGTGTTTAGTTCTTTGCCCATTTTGATATGTTTTCTTAAGGTGGGCTCTGTTAAATCTAATATTTGCGCCAGCTGAGATTGTGTAGCCCCACTAATTTCAAGTAAATCAGAAATTGACTGAGCGGCCAAACCCTGCTTAATGGCTTTAAGTTTGGTTTGAGGAGTTTGAAAAAAGCGCTCATAGAATCTAAGGATATCCAGGGCTTGTTTAGTGCCCCAGGGAAGTGCTAAAGGTTCATTAAGTGCGGCCGGTTTGGCAGGTTGAGGATGCTGATATGGTTTTCTCTTTTCCATACCTGAAGGTAAAAATTTTTGTTTGGATTAGGAAATTTTTTCTATTTTCTTTTTTAGCCAGTTACACTCTTGTTTCGAATGATTGAACAACTCTTTAAAAAAGTAAACAGGCTTTGCCATCTAAACCCGATTAAAGTGGAAAACCCGGAATGAAGCGCCATTTAGAATTGATCTGCTGATAAGCAGAGCCCAGCGGAATGAGGATTTGGAACGAAAAGCGGGACTATCAGAACCAAAAAGCAAAAGGGGTTACTTTTCTAAAATATGTTAATTTGAGGATTTGTTGATGCGTTAATTGATAGAATGGTTCTGAAATCAATTCAGTGTTTTTTGCCCTAACTGGGGAAGTATCCAATCGCTAAGCTTGCCGGATGCTTGCAGGCCTATAACCTTGTCGATGAGTGGGTCTTTTTTGAGAACTTTTAGATTCTTCTGGTAGTCGTTAAGTAGATTGGTGAGACCTGCAACGTTGGCCGGGAGCAGATTTTTGTCGCCAGGATGTTCCAGTTGATAGAGTGAATAGCCGAAAATGAAGCTCAGAAGTAAATCGGCGTTTTTGCTGGAAAGTTTCATGATGTAAGGTTCAATAATCACGTTGACATAGGGGCTGCCATAGATCCATTGAACCAGGAAATCTTCGGTTTTCTGCCGCATTTCCGGATGGGTATTTCGTGGGGTTTCAGCCAGCCAGTAGATGCATTGAATGACCTCTGTTTCGTAGGCTTTAAAATCGGCCGGGCTTTCCAGTTTGTAATTTGCCGGAATAGGAGGCAGATTTTGAGCCCAGGTGCTATTAAATCCTATCAATAGGAGAACGAAAAGGCATAAGCCGGTTATTTTCCTTTGGTTAGGAAATATATTCACGATCTTCATCGCTTAAATAATTAGTTTCTGAATCCTCTTGTTCATCCCGGAAGGAATTCTGTACTCTGTCGTTATATTCCCGGTTAAGTAAGCGTTTGCGAGGTCTGCCTATTAAAAATCCGGTAAATAGGCCCAGGCCAAACATTACTCCCAGGATGGCTAGTTTCGATACCAGAAATTCGCCAAATATCCAAAAGTTCACCTCGTCGGTGTTTTTCATTAAAATAACGGTTAGCAGTACGGAAACGGCTATAATAAAAATTGTTTTTGCGCTCATAGTTTTAAAGGCTGTAACCCAAGCCCAACTCGAATATCGGGTTTTGGAAACGTTTTTCGTTAACAAAAATAATTTTTCCGCCCAGGCTGAAGTTGGGGAGATAGAAGCGCAGTAAATTCATGTCGGCGTTTAGGTCTAGTCCGTAGGTGCGGGGCAAAGGAAAATTGCCTGCTTTGATGTTTTCAAAGTCGCTGAAGAAGCCTGCCCGGAAACGTTTGATATAAGCCAGGCGCCCAATTTCCAAATCGGGGTAAAATAATGGGAAACGGTAGTTGAGTAGCAGGGTATTGCGTAAATCTGCTACAGGGTTTAAGTGGCTATAGCCGCTCACCTGCGGAATATCGATGTTGTATTGCAGTGTTCCGCTATGTTGTTGGTAGCTGAACCGGGCCAGCAGGGAATGGTTGGGCAGCAGTCCGGGTGCGTAAAATAAAGTTCGTAAACTAAACAGGTTTCCGTTGAGGTGATTTTCAAAAGGAAAATGCTGATAACTCAGCGTGATGTTTTGCCCCCAGCGAGGAGCCAGATCTCGGGCGCTACGTATGGTATTTCGATTCAGGTACAGCTGGTATTTCATGGGGAAATGGAGGGTGCTGATGAAATTTGCCGGCCGGTTTTCTACCTGGTAGCGGTTGGTATAGCTGGAAAAGATCTGTAAGCCTAAGTTGTAGTTCTGGTTAAGCTGATTGAACCGGAAAGGGAGTCCTAATTCCAGCTGGGTAAAATCTTCACGCCAGTTAACCGGAATAAACACGGTGGTATTGCCTTGTACTTGTTTAGTATAAGATAAGCGGGCCCGGTTAATATAACTGACATCCAGAATAGGGTAAAAGCGCTTATAGGTAAATCCCGCCAGGTATTCGCTTTTGTTCAGGCCTGAATTGTATTGATAGCCGGCATAAAAGTCGAGGGTGTTGAGTTTATTGTTGGATTGTAGTTGCGCTCCGATGTTCAGGTTGTTGTTCAGGCTGCTGTTCTCGGCAATGGGTAGCAGGCTGTGGAAATAGAACAGGTTGTTGATCTCCCGGTAAGGTTTGCTTGTATATTTCTGGTTGGGAATGTGTTCAAATACATTGACAGAGTTTTCTTGTTCGGCTAAAGGCTGAGCATAATTAATGAAAGTATTGCTTATCCGTCTTGGGTCTGTTTTTTCGATTTCCGGAAATCCGCCCAGGTGGAAAGGTTCAGTGCTTAATGAAGTACTGGTTTCAGAATTTTTAGGGAAATGGATAGAAGTAATGTCTTGTCCATTGACCTGGTAGTTATTAAAGAAGATTTTCCCGGAAGCCTCATTATAGGATGCGTTATAAGCTCCGTAAGGCGCCGAAGTGACTTGTCGAATGGTTTTGGATGGTTCGAGAAGGAAAATGTTATCCAGGCCGTTAAAATGCGCTCTAAAAAGAATCAGGTTTTCGGCGTAAACCGGATTAGAGATCAATTGCTGTTGAAAAGGCAGTAATTGGGTCATTTCTCCGCTTTGACGATCGATCTCTGAAATAGCCGTTCCTTCCTTGCTAACAACTGTTAAAACCAGGCGGTTTCCGGTGGCGTTGAAGGATGGAGTTTGTAGTGCCAATCTGTCAGGGTTGGGGTATTCCCGGATCTGCTTACCGCTGCTTGTTTCCAGCTCAATAATCGACATGGAATTATCTTCCGCCATCTTCACGGCAGCGATGGTTTTTCCGTCGGGCGAAAGCGTTGGAGCGAACAGTTTGCTGCGGTGGCTTAGCTGCTGGTATTTTTTGCTGTTCAGATCATAAAGGTTTACAACGCTAAAAGAGCGCTTCTGATACCGCTTGTCGAAGCGAAATTCATCCCATACAATTTTGCCCGCCGCGTACCTGAAATTGGGTTGTTCCTGGTAGCCGATTTTTAAGACGTTTTTTTCCTCGCCGGAGGGCTCGATCATGACCAGGGTAGGCGAATGATTTTTGCTTTGTTTTAATGCCAGAATCTGGTTGGTTGATATGGCTACGGGTAGGAGATAATCTGCCGGAGTTTGGTTTAGGCGAATGTTTAACGCCGCGTACTGAGCCGGCTTAACCCGGGCCAATTGCTCTTTCCATAATCGGTTCAATTCGGTCACGGTAGAATCATGCAGTTGGCGGGTGTTCATGCCCGTAAATTTTTTGATGGAGCTGCTCAGGTTGTAAGGCCTGAAAGGGTTTCGGGCCATCCGGGTGAAAAGACTATCGATGATATTTTTTCCATGGTCCCGGCGGAGCTTGGTGGTCATAAAGTAGCCGAGTTGATAATAGCCAGGGCTGAGATCCCGAAGCGAGCCTAAATAATCTTTGGAGTAACTGAACTTCCGACCACTTAGTGTATTTGTTCTAAAAATAAGTTCCCATTCCGGAAGGCGTCCACGGCCGGCATTGGTTAGCGCTGTTTCGGTACCTACGGCATCACCTTCATAAAACCAGGGAGGTAGGCTGATGCCAAAAATAGACAGGGCCAGATCTTCAAAAAATGGAGCCTTGAAGGAACCACTGAGTTTGTCGAATTGTACTACATGCCGGAGCTCATGTACGGCCAGGCTGTTAAGCCAATCCTGGTAGTCGAACTCTTGCGGAGGAGTGGTGAAAAACTCCGAGCGGCGTGGGGCCAGTTGTACAAATCCGTTCGACTCAGTTCCCTGATTTTGTAAAATAATGGAAATTTTATGGGGCTGTTTTTTTAGGGTATTCATCTCCCGGTGGAGGACAGTTTCCAGGGTGTTGGCCATGCGCTGGGCTTCCATTTCAACGGAGGTGGGGTAGATGATCTGAAAATGGGTAGTGTTGATTTGTCTCCATTTTACACCAGGTGGATTTTGCCCACTATCAAAAAACTGGCCCTTAGCTATAGGTGAAGTTAAAATGAAAATAATCGCTATAAATGTATTGAAAAACAGTGCTTTGTTTTTGTATAAAATAAGCATAAAATAAGATTGCTAAATTATTTAGTTTTAAATTGCTTTTTGTGGAGATTTTATGTAAACTTTTACTTAACAATATTTTTATAATTGATTGATTTAGATTTATATATTTTTAATTAGTCGTTAAGTGTTTGCATTATTTTTGTTGTAAATTTAGCATAAAAATTGACTAAATGAGTGCCTGAATGAAGATTTAAATTTTTGGTGCGATTTTTCCAATTAGGTACACTAAGTGAAAGGATTTTTTTAGCCGATTTTTTTGCTTTGCCGGAAGTTTTTTGATGGTGATATTTTTGCGATTTTTTTTGGGAATGTTTTTTGCCCGGAATAATGGATGCTTTTTACTCTGTCGTTCTCTCGGAAATTTCTGCTCCTGATGGTCGGTGTTTGTTGTGAACTCGCTCCTTGAAAATCTCTCCGATTGGCTTTTGTCGTTTGCTACTTTTGGTGAAAAATATCTTCTCAAAATGCTTGCTAGTTGGGGGTGAATGGTCGGAGTTTTGGTGAAGATTTTGGAAGCCAGATGATCAAATTGTATGCGAAACTGCATCGAAAAATCTGGCTCCAGGTCCCAGAATTTCATCCTGAAATTGTGCTCTCTTTTACCTTTTACGAAGAAAATTTTTCGATATTTTCCGGTTTCGAACACCAGTTTTAGGTTGGAGTTGTAGTGGATTTGGGATCCTTTTTTGGCTTGTTAAAATGAAGCTTAGTGTATAAAGTGTATTTTTTTCTGTTGAAAATATTCCTATTTTTTCATTTCTTGAAGAATTTATGGCTTTATCTTCGGAAGTAAATCATGCCGGGTAGCTTTAAAAAGCTAATTCAAATTTGCCTTTTGAGCGAGGTGATTTTTGACTTTTGTACGGGAATGTCACCACTTCATTGCAACTTTTCTTGTTAAATTTCATTTTGTTTTGGCCGGAAAATCTGCGCAAAAATCATCCGTTAATTCCTGCAATTGAGCTGGAATTTTGCCTCATTCAGCCTTGCTAACGGAGCTTAAATTCATCTCTTTTAGCTTTAATTTGAGATATGTATTGAAGCGGATTTTCCTTGGGTTTAGGTGGTTTTGAAGAGGGTTAAATCAGAGGAAACCGCTTTATTATTTGGTGAAAAGTCCGATGTTTTTTTTGCCCAAGTCAGCATTTATCGAAGATGATTCAGATCAATTTTTGCAGTTCTACTATCGGTTTTTATTCTCTAATCTGCTCAGTAATGGACTGCGAATTGCTCTCAAAATTCTTCAAATTTTTACCGGTATTTAAGAGCTTTTTGGAGCTGATTTTCATCTCGAAATGCTCCTGCTTTTAGGCCTGGAAATAGGTTGAGTTTGCCTGTTAGATCTGGGGTTTTTGAGGTTTTCTAGCCGGGAATTGTTGCTTAGAATAGCTTTGTTTTTATCTCATTTTTGCGTTAATACTTCCTCTAAATTGCCCTTATGAGTCGGTGTAAAATCGCTTAGATAGAGCTGAAATTTTTCTCTGAAAGAAGCAAAAACTTGCTGGTGACATTGCTTATTTGATCAAATTAATGGAGGGAATTAAAAAAGGATTTTGTTTGATTTTTGGGCTGAAATTTTGTCAGCTTTTGGATATTTTGGCGATGCGGTTTTGGGAAGGAATCGTGCTAAAAAGCAGATGATTTATTAAAAATTCGGCAGGTTAAAAGGTGTTATTTGCTGGTTCGGGATGGTGAATTTAACAAAAAATATTGCCCGCAAGGTTTTAACATTAAGGCCACCATAGAGCATGTTGTAACCATGTTTTGTATATCACATTTGGGATATGGCAAGCAATCTCTCCGGATGAATAAGGAAGCTTATTCCATCGGAATTTGCCGTTTGATTCTCTCTTTTAGGATGCGATTTTTAATGTAAGGGTAGAGGAAAATAGCGCCCAATACTATCAGGGCTCCCAGGTAAAATCCTTCGGTCATTTGCTCTTTTTTACCGAAGATTAAGAAGGCCATGATGATTCCGTAAACCGGTTCCAGGTTGGTGATCAGGGCCACGCGGAAGGCAGATAATTCTTTCATTACGGCAATACCAGCCACATAAGCAATAGAGGTACAAACGGTGCCCAGCAAGAGCAAATAACCCAGATCTGCATAGCTGAGCTTCATGCCTTCGTTAAAATCGTTTGTAAAGTACATAAAGATCGAAATCCAGATCCAGGCGCCGATCAATTCATAAAAACTAATTACCGGAGCCGGACGATTCTGTATCTGCTTGGAGTTGATAATGGAAAACAAACTGGCACATAAAGCGCTCAATAAGCCACAAGTAATTCCGAAAGTGTATTGCGATTCGAACTTGAAAATCATGTAAATACCCACAATAATGAGTAGTCCTGTAAAAATTTCCAGTTTAGAAACTTTCTGTTTCTTTAGAATAGGCTCCAGAATGGCCGTAAACAGGGTTAATGATGAGAGGCAAACCAAAGCCACTGATACAGTGGAGGATTTAATCGATTGGAAAAATAAGATCCAATGCGCCCCTACAATAGCCCCGGTAAAAAAAAGCCGGATGAAAGTTTGCCGGTTTACTTTAAATGTGGTTTTACTGGCCTTAAAATAAACCAGCAGCGTAATAAAGGCAATCAGCACCCGATACCAAACCAAATGAGTAGCCGAAACGGTGATCAGAGCGCCTAAAATGCCGGTAAATCCCCACACTAAAACGGTTAGGTGAAGTATGGTCAGGTTTCTATTTATCGCGGGTTTGCCAATAGCAAGTTTTTTGAACATTGGGTTTATTTAGGGGCTTTTATGAGCAGATAAATGCCTACCACCGTAAAAATAAAATTGGGTATCAGTACAGCCAGTAGAGGAGGTAAACCGCCCTTTAAAGCAAACATAGTCGAAAATTGAATCAGTAAGATATAGGCGAAACTTAAAAAAATGCCAATACCCAGAGGCAAACCAATGCCACCCCGTACCTTACGCGAGGAAAGTGAAACGCCCATCAAAGTAAGTACATAAGCCGATAGCGGATATACAAAACGCTTGTATTTTTCCAGTTGCAGGTTAACAATTACGCCGGTACCTCGGGTTTTTTCTTTGCTGATACGCTCATTAAGCTCATGCATATTCATGGCTTCGTAAATATTTTCGTAAACCTCAAAATCCTTAGGGCGAATATCCAGAGTAGTGTCCATTTTGGCGCCATAGCTCATTTTTTCGCTCAAGCCATTAATAGTGCGTATGGAGTAATTATCAATAGTCCATTTGCGTTTTACAGAATCCCAGGTAATTTGGTCAGACATGAGCTTTTCTTTCAGATCATCCCCGTTAAATTTTTCCAGCGAAAAGCGGTAGCCAATTTTGGTGTTATTATCGAAATTTTCAATGTACACATAAGTATCTTTATCAATTTGCATATGTGTAAACATTTTGTTGTTGTCCTTTTTAGGATTAACATATATGTTTTCGAAGTTGATTTTTAACTGGTTGGTTTCCGGGATGATGAATAAATTAAAAACCAGCGTAACCAAAAAAATGACAGAAGAAGCAATAAAATAGGGCCACAAAAACCTTTTAAAACTTACGCCACCACTCAGAATTGGCACAATTTCGGTCTGATCGGCCATTTTAGCGGTAAATAAAATTACCGCGATGAAGTTGATCAGCGGAGAAAGAAAGTTGAGGTAAAACGGGATGAAACCGGCGTAATATTCAAAAACGATTTTCTTAATGGGTGCCTGATTTCTCAAAAAATCATCGAGCCTTTCGGATATATCAAATACCACGATAATTACGCAAAAAATACCCAGGGTGAAAATAAAAGTCCCCAGATATTTTTTGATAATATACCAGTCGATGATTTTGATCATATTTATAAACGTTGTGATAACTGCGTTACCATTTTGTTTTTCCAGTTGTAAAAATCCCCCGAAATAATCTTTTCGCGAGCTTCATTTACCAGCCACAAATAAAAATGCAGGTTATGTAGCGTAGCAATCTGAGCTCCAAGTATTTCTTTAGAATGTATCAAATGACGAAGATAAGCTTTGGAGTAGTTTAAATCGGCAAAAAGATCACTATCGGCCTCAATGGGCGAAAAATCATTTTTCCATTTCTCATTACGGATATTAATGATGCCGTTTTTGGTAAATAACATGCCATTGCGGGCATTGCGGGTTGGCATTACGCAATCAAACATATCCACCCCTAAGGCAATATTTTCCAGGATATTTACCGGGGTGCCCACGCCCATCAGGTAACGGGGTTTGTCGCTTGGTAAAATTCCACAAACCAGATCGGTCATTTCGTACATTTCCTCCGCAGGTTCTCCAACAGAAAGGCCGCCAATGGCATTTCCTTCCCGCTCAAACGAAGCAATCACTTCGGCAGATTGTTTCCGAAGATCTTTAAATACAGAGCCCTGCACAATAGGGAAGAGGGTTTGTGAGTAACCATATTTAGGTTCTGTACTATCAAAGCGCTCACAGCAGCGTTTCAGCCAGCGATGGGTCATTTCCATCGATCGACGGGCATAACCATATTCGCAAGGATAAGGCGTACATTCATCAAAAGCCATAATGATATCGGCACCGATGATACGCTGAGTATCCATTACATTCTCGGGCGTAAAAAGGTGCTTGGAGCCGTCAATATGCGAATGAAAAGTAACTCCTTCCTCCTTAATTTTACGCACTTCAGACAGAGAATAAACCTGGTAGCCGCCGCTATCGGTTAAAATAGGTTTGTCCCAGCCATTAAAACGGTGTAAACCGCCGGCTTTTTCCAGGGTTTCTAATCCCGGACGTAAGTATAAGTGGTAAGTATTTCCAAGGATAATCTGTGCCTGAATATCGTTTTTCAACTCCCTTTGGTGAACCGCTTTTACCGAACCGGCTGTGCCAACCGGCATAAATATGGGGGTTTTAATGGTTCCATGGTCTGTGGTAACTTCTCCGGCACGGGCCTTGGAAAACGGGTCGGTAGCTTCTAATTTAAACTTCATGCTCTATTTTGGTACAGAATGCCCGCAAAAATAGGAAAAAATAGCGCCCGCAAAGAGTCAAAAAATAGAGGTTGGTTTTTGTAGATAATTTACGCAAGAGCGTTCAGATTGATTTCCTTTTGAAAGATTTTATAACCTCTTGCTCTCAAATTAACAGATTAAACAAATCCCCAAATTAACATTTAGAAAAGCAATACCCGTTCCATTTCGGGTTTTCCTATTTAATCCATTAGGTTTGATTACGAAGGACATCTCCCCAATTGGAAAGCTTTTATTGCGTTTGATGCCTTGAAAACGTGAAATGGATTCTGCGAGGCTGTAGAAAGACGAGCTCCATTGGATTTATCCAATCATTACTCCCGGTTTATTTAATACCGGAATGCGGGTTAGATTGGTATCTACAATACTTTCTGGTAGGAAAATGAATTTCTTGTCGAAAATCTGTCCGTCCAGGTAATAGCTTAGCCAGTATTCATTAGTAAGTCCGAAAACCTGCTCATCGATAATTTCAATCAGGGAAGAAGTTTGAGCCGGAACATCGCCAATAGCGTGGCGCAGAATTGTAGTTTTTACTTCCTTGCCATCTTTCAGACCATAACCCTTAGAGCTAACCAAAACGGTTTCCAAAGCTTCGTTTTTTAGATTGATCAGGTATACTTTCCACACTTTTCCTTCCGGATTAGCGCTTTCTAAAACCGCGGCAATGGCTACCTGTTCTACAATATTTTCAGGAAGGTCTTTTTTCATCTCGATAGATTATTAGGAGAGGAGGATTGATGAAAGAATGAAGGATCTGTTTAGAGATCCTTCATTTTTTTGGTTTATTTCTTTTTAGCCACTTTCCGGGTGCTTGTTTTTTTAGCATCACTTGCCGGACGTTTAGAGGTTTTTTCCATGGCCTGAGCTAGGGCAAGTACATCCTGGTAAGTAAGACTAACTGGCTCTTTATCTTTCGGGATCTTGATGTTCAGTTTGCCAAACTTGATATAAGGTCCCCAGCGTCCCTGTTCAATACGGGCATCCGGATTTTCGTCAAAAGATTTGATCAGCTTTTCAGCATCCTTTTTGCGTTTTTCCAAGATGATCTCTATGGCCTGTTCTTCGGTTACATCGTGCGGATCCAAGCCTTTGGGCAAGGAATAAAAGGCTCCGTTATGATTAATGTAAGGTCCGAAACGGCCAATGGCCACTTTCATATCCTTGTCTTCAAAAACACCTACCTTTTTAGGAAGCTTAAACAACTCCAGGGCTTCTTCCAGCGTGATGGTTTCAATCATCTGGCCGGAGCGTAAGCTGGCATAGCGTGGCTTTTCTTCATCATTTTCGGAAGCTTCGCCAATTTGCACAAAGGGGCCAAAGCGGCCAATACGAACGGATATTTTTTTGCCAGATTCCGGGTCTATGCCTAATTCCCGTTCACCGCTGGCCCTTCCGGCGGTAAGTAAAGTGTTTTCTACCTCCGTATGGAAAGGATTATAAAATGATTTAAGCATTTCAGACCAGTTTTTCAGGCCTTGTGCAATTTCATCAAATTCTTTTTCTACGGTGGCAGTGAAGTTAAAATCAACAATACCTTTAAAATGCTCTACCAGGAAATCGTTCACAACGGCGCCAATATCGGTAGGGAAGAGCTTGTTTTTTTCGGCTCCGGTTATTTCTGATTTTAAGGCAGAAGATACCTGTCCGTTTTTTAAAGACAGCACCTGGTAATTCCGGGCTTTTCCTTCGCGTTCTTCTTTAACCACATAACCGCGGTTTTGGATGGTAGAAATGGTTGGCGCATACGTAGAAGGCCGTCCGATGCCTAATTCTTCCAGTTTTTTTACCAGGCTGGCTTCGGTATAGCGGGCCGGTGGCCGACTGTAGCGCTCAGTGGCGTTTATTTCCCTAAGGTTTAACACCTGATTTTGAACCAGAGGTGGTAAAATAGCATTGTCTGCTTCTTCATCCAAATTTACCTCCTGATCCTCATCGGTTGATTCCATATATACTTTCAGGAAACCATCAAATTTCATTACTTCGCCATTGGCTACAAATTCTTCCTGACGGGTAGAAATATTGATGCGAGCCGTGGTTTTTTCGAACTGAGCTTCGCTCATTTGGGAAGCAATGGCCCGTTTCCAGATCAGTTCATACAGGCGTTTCTCCGAGGAGTCACCATTAATAGTATGTTGGTCAAAATAGGTAGGGCGGATTGCCTCGTGTGCTTCCTGAGCCCCGGCCGATTTGGTTTTATATTTTCTAAGCTGATGATATTTCTCACCATATGCCGAGTTGATCTCTGCCGCGGCGGCATTTAAAGCCGTATCAGACAGGTTTACCGAATCGGTACGCATATAGGTGATTTGTCCGTGCTCATATAGCTTTTGTGCTACCGACATGGTACGAGCCACCGAAAAGCCCAGTTTACGACTGGCCTCTTGTTGGAGGGTAGAAGTAGTAAAAGGCGCCGCCGGATTGCGTTTGGTGGGCCGGGTATCTAAACTCTTAACTGTAAAAACAGCTTTTCCACAAGCTTCTAAGAAACTTTGGGCCTGGTCAGCGGTATTAAAGCGCTCGGGTAATTCGGCCCGGAAAAGTTCTTTCTGATTTTCGGTAGAAAAAATAGCTACAACCCGGAAAGCGGCGGTTGGCTTAAACTTATTGATTTCGCGTTCGCGATCTACAATTAAACGAACCGCTACCGATTGTACTCGTCCGGCCGACAGGGAAGGCTTTACTTTTTTCCATAATACCGGCGAAAGTTCAAAACCTACCAGACGGTCTAATACGCGTCGGGCCTGCTGAGCATTAACCAGGTTGTAATCTATTTTCCGGGGAGATTCTATGGCTTTTAAGATGGCCGGTTTGGTAATCTCATGGAAAACAATCCGTTTGGTTTTATCTTCTTTTAGGTTTAGGGTTTCAAATAAATGCCAGGAAATAGCTTCTCCTTCACGGTCCTCATCCGATGCTAACCAAACCGTTTCGGCTTCCTTGGCTAGTTTTTTCAGTTCGCTTACTACCGCTTTTTTATCTGCCGGAACTTCGTAGCGTTGGGAAAAATTATTTTTGATGTCTATGGCATCATCCGTTTTTGCCAGGTCCCGAATATGTCCGTAACTGGATTTTACCAGGAAATCTTTCCCCAAATAACCTTCAATGGTTTTGGCCTTAGCCGGAGATTCAACTATGAGTAGATTTTTAGCCATTAAATTCTCGGTTTTGTGCAAATAAAGTGATTAAAAAAGGTAAAGCCAAAATCCTTTTTCAATAGAACATACCTTTTAACGCTAAAAAGGGCGATTTTGTTAGTTTTAAAAAAGAGGTTTTATTCCAGCGATTATATCAGGAATCCGCCGCCCAGTAAATCATTGCCCTCATAAAATACCGCTGATTGGCCAGGAGCGATGCCAGATACGGAATGATGGAAGTCGACTTTCATTTTATCACCTTCTTGTACAATAGTACTTAAAGTGCCTGCATCTTTATATCTTATTTTAGTTACGGCTTCTAATGGCTCTGAGATAGATTCATATTTGATCAGATTCAGGTTGCGCACCAGGGCCGAAGTTTGTTCCAGCTCCTCAGCGGTTCCCAGCATAACGGTGTTGCTTTCAGGGAAAATGCGGGTTACAAAGGCAGGATACCCCAAAGCAATGCCCAAGCCCTTGCGCTGACCGATGGTATAATATGGATAACCCTGATGTTTGCCCACTACGGCGCCATTGCTCAGAATGAAATTTCCTGGACCGATACGCTCATCCAAATCGCTTACTTTATGGCGCAGAAAAGCCCGGTAATCGTTATCAGGCACAAAACAGATTTCATAACTTTCTGATTTATTGGCCAGATCCAGTTGACCCATATCTTTAGCCATTTGCCGGATTTCTGATTTGGCAAAACTGCCCAAAGGGAAATGGGTGCGGGCTAAATTTTGTTGGGAAACTCCCCAAAGTACGTAGGATTGATCTTTGTGTTCATCTTTTCCTTTAGAGATTACATAGCGGCCGTTATCCTGCAAACGGATATTGGCGTAATGACCGGTAGCTATAAATTCGCAATCCAGTTTATCGGCCCGTTTTAATAAAGCTTCCCATTTAATGTGCGTGTTGCATAAAACGCAAGGGTTAGGCGTGCGGCCAGCCAGGTATTCATCTACAAAATTGTCGATCACAAAATCGCCAAATTCATCGCGGATATCCAGAATATAATGCGGAAATCCGTAGGCAACCGCTAAAGCCCGGGCATCATTAATACTATCCAGACTGCAGCAGCCGGTTTCTTTAGAAGAACCACCAGCAGAGGCATAATCCCAGGTTTTCATGGTTAGCCCGATTACTTCATAGCCCTGCTCATGTAACATCACTGCCGCTACCGAACTATCTACACCGCCACTCATGGCTACCAGAATTCTGCCTTTTTTGCTCATGTATCTACATTTACAGCCCTCCTGATTTTTAATTTCAAGCGGGGCTGATTGAAAATTTGAGCACAAAGATAAAGCTTTTATAAGATATGGTTTATTCCGGTTCCGTCAATTAAAGGTCAATATCATTGGAGTATAGAGATCTCAATTCCGGGTTTAGGTCTGTAATTTGGTCGACATCGGAAAGCTCGGGTAATAGGCTGCAGGTTTTTTGGAGGCGATGAATATCTGCCAGGGTTTGTTCAGCAACGGTATGAGTACTCCAGACTTTGTTTTGAAAAAGTGTTCTTTCGGGATATTTCATTCCTAATAAGTAATATCCGCCATCGGTAGCCGGACCCAATACAAAATCATGGTTTTGAAGCTGATGAAAAGCGCTTTCAATAAGCGCTGTGCTTAGATCGGGGCAATCGCTCCCAATAATTACCACTTGCTGATAGCCTTGTTGAAATGCATTTTGAAAAGCATTTAGCATCCGTTCACCTAAATCCTCACCTTGCTGTATGGCCTTTTGAAAATATTTTTCCGGCCATTGATCCTGATGGTCAATTTGCTGATCATAGTATAATAAGCGGTTTACCTGTAAATCCACACTGATTTGTAGGGTATGTTTTAGTAAATGCTGATAAATGACCAAGGCATTTCTATCCCCAATATCTTTAGCCAGACGTGTTTTTACTTTTCCGAGCTGGGGATTTTTGGTGAAAATAATTAATGCTTTCATGCTATTATTTCGCCCCCGCAACTTGAACCTGCACCGGCTGTGCAGCCATAACAATGTTGATTGACGATGATTTTTCGGTTCTTCAATAGTTGGGCATCAAAATCTTTGATATGTAGTGGTTTGTCCTGACCGATTTTAAGATCCAACATCTGGTTAAAATCGCAATCATATAAATAACCATCCCAGCCTACCGAGATCATGCTGCGGCACATCAACTGTTGAGCCGCTAAAGGATTAAAGGCATTGATCAGCTTTTCCATATAGGCAGGGTAATTTCCGCTTACCAGGAGATAATCCAAAAAACGACTGATGGGCATATTGGTAATGGTAAAAAGTTCATTAAAATGGATGCCGAAACGTTTTTCCAGCTCTTGTTTAAAATCTGCCTGCAATGAGGCCTGAGGTGGCGGCAGAAATGCTCCCGAAGGATTGTAAACCAGGTTCAGTATTAATCCGGAATTTTCCTGGCCATAGCCCATTGCATTCAGCATTTTTAAAGCCCGAATAGAATCTTCAAAAACGCCGTTTCCCCGTTGGGCATTTGTCTTTGCAGGAGAATAATA
>DASQIU010000060.1:0-25972 GCA_035631395.1 Daejeonella sp.
AGGATTACTTTATGTGGACCACTGCGTAGGTAATGTGGGCTGGAACCAAATGAATAAATGGGTTAAATTTTATGAAGATGTAATGGGTTTCCGCAACATCCTCAGTTTTGACGACAAACAGATCTCTACCGAATATTCCGCTTTAATGAGCAAGGTAATGAGTAACGGAAATGGTTATGTAAAGTTCCCGATTAACGAGCCGGCTCATGGCAAAAAGAAATCCCAGGTAGAAGAGTATTTGGACTTTTATGGCGATGAGGGCGTACAACACATCGCGGTAGCCACCAATAACATTGTAGATACAGTAACTCAATTGCAAGACCGCGGTGTAGAGTTTTTAAAAGTTCCTGGCACCTATTATGATGACCTGGAAGCCCGCGTAGGAAAAATTGACGAAGATATAGAACCTTTAAAAAACCTGGGAATTTTGGTGGATAGAGACGATGAAGGTTATCTTTTACAAATCTTCACCAAACCGATTGAAGACCGACCAACTCTATTTTTTGAAATCATCCAACGTAAGGGAGCTAAATCTTTTGGCGCCGGAAACTTCAAAGCCTTATTTGAGGCATTGGAACGTGAACAGGATGCCAGAGGGAATTTATAATCTGCTTAAAAAAAACAAAAGCCGGGCAATTTGTCCGGCTTTTGTTTTTTAAGACATTAGATGCAATCCCCCAACATGTTATAACATTAAACCGTATATTTGCGTTATACCGGATATTTAGTTATAACATTATGAAAACAAATATCATTAACATTGGCAACAGTCAGGGAATTATCCTACCCGCCACACTTTTACGCCAATTACATCTTACTTGCAAGTCTTCAGTTCAGATTGAAATCGATAATGGAACTATTGTTATTAAGCCAGCTCCGCGAGAAGGCTGGGCCGAGGCTGCCAAACAAATGAATGCGGCCGGAGATGATGAACTGCTATTAGACGACTTTCCCAGCGAGTTTGATAAAGAAGAGTGGACATGGTAAAGGATATCCAGCAATATGAAGTTTATTGGATTTCATTAGACCCTACACAAGGCAGTGAAATGAGTAAAACCCGCCCCTGCGTTGTAATTAGTCCTAATGAAATGAACCAATTTTTGCGTACGGTAATTATTGCTCCCATCACATCTACCGCTAGAACCTATCCCTGGCGTGTAGAATGTATAATCTCTGGCCGGGAAGCCTCTATAGCTACCGATCAAATAAAGACCATTGACAGAACCCGCATTGGCTCTAAAATTACCAAAATATCTAAAAAAGAGATAGCTGCATTAAAGGATGTTTTACAAAAAATGCTCATTGATTGATGTACCGCGTAGAGACATTGCATGCAACGCCTCTACATTTCTCTGGAAATTTTATTCCCAATGGGTTTTTTCAAGCACATGAACGCCTTCGGCAAATTCTTCCACAATTTTTTCATTAAAGGCGGGCAAATCTTTAGGCGAACGGCTGGTGATTAAACCCTGATCTACCACCACTTGTTGGTCTACCCAGTTAGCTCCAGCATTTACCAGATCAGCTTTTATGGATGGATATGAGGTCATTTTACGGCCCTTAACCACGTTGGCATTAATTAAAGTTTGCGGACCGTGGCAAATGGCAGCAACCGGTTTTCCGGCTTGGAAAAAATCTTTAACAAATTTTAGCGCCTCTTCATTTGTACGTAACTGATCCGGGTTAAAAACTCCGCCCGGAAGCAACAAACCATCATAGTCATTAACATTAACCTGCGTAATTTGCTTATCCACAGGACATTCAACAGACCATTCATGATTTTTCATAGCTCTCACCTTTTCTTTCTGTGGAGACACAATATGAACTGTAGCTCCGGCTTCTTCCAGAGCTTTTTTAGGACTCAATAACTCAGACTCTTCAAACCCATTTTCGGTAAGAATAGCGATTGCTCTATTTTTTAAGACTTTCATGAGAAAACTTTTTTATGCTCATGAAACCCCAGGTGCCATTAGCTTCAGGTCGGGTCGCATTTTTGCACCTGAAAGTTTCAAAGAGCTTATTTTTTAAAATACCTCTCCTATAATGACAGTCCGTATAAAGCTTTGTTTTCCAAAAAATCAAGCTTTTTAATGGGAAAACCCAGATCAACATGCTGTTTTCAAGCATCGGCCCACTGTGGAAATCTTTTCTTGCTTATCAATTGATAGTGAATTACTTTGCTGATATATTCATATCACGATGAAAAAATCAGCTATTTTAATCTTATTGTTGCTTCCTTTTTTAGGATTCGCCCAGCGTGCAGATATCCTGATCAAAAACGGAAAAATTATAGACGGCTCAGGCAATTCCTGGTTTTACGGGGATTTAGCCGTAAAAAATGGCAAAATCATCGCCATAGGTCATTTAGATAAAATAAAAGCAAAACAGGTGATCGATGCCGGCAAAAAGATAATCGCTCCCGGTTTCATCGATGTACATACCCATATAGAAGGCGATGAAAAAAGAACGCCTACAGCCGATAATTTTATTTACGATGGCGTAACCACCGTAATTACCGGTAATTGTGGCTCTTCCAATCTGGATATCAAAAAATATTTTAAAACACTTGACAGCCTGAAACTTTCTATTAATGTGGCCACCTTTATTGGACATAATAATGTACGTCAGGCCGTTTTGGGTACTGCCAACCGGGCGCCTAACTCTGCCGAATTAAATCAAATGGAGCAACTGGTGGATAAGGCCATGCGTGATGGCGCCGTGGGTTTATCTACCGGATTGATCTATATCCCGGGTACTTACGCCCACACCGACGAAGTGATTGCCCTGGCCAAAGTTGCTTCAAAATATCATGGAACTTATACCTCGCATATCCGTAGTGAAAGTCAGCAGGTTTTTGCCGCAATAGACGAAGCCCTGAACGTTGGAAAGGAAGCCAATATGCCTGTACAAATTTCACATTTTAAGATCGGGAAACCCTATTGGGGCCAATCAGACAAAACCCTGGGCATGGTAAAACAAGCCCGGGCAGAGGGCTGGGAGGTTACCATAGACCAATATCCCTATACCGCCAGCAGCACTTCCTTAAATTCGATAATCCCATCCTGGGCCCTGGAAAATGGTCGCGATTCTATTTTATACCGGCTAAACAACCCGCAGATCCGGCAGAAAATTATAGCTGAAATGATCAGCGATATGGAAAAACGCCAGCGCCCCAATTTTGAATATGCCGTAGTGGCCAAATTCAATGCCGATCAAAGCCTAAATGGTAAAAATATCTCTCAGATCAATACCCTTTGGGGAAGAAAAAGCACTATCCCCGATGAAATTGAAACCATCCTGGATCTGACAGCCAAAGGCGGGGCGTCTATGGTATTTCATAGCATGGACGAAGCTGATGTAGAAAACATCATGCAATATCCATTTACTATGATTGCTTCCGATTCGGGTATTCGCGAATTTGGCGCCGGAGTACCACATCCCCGCGGCTATGGCAGCAATGCAAGGGTACTGGGTAAATATGTCCGTGAACGGAAGGTATTGGGGCTGGAAGATGCCATCCGACGGATGACCTCCCTGCCGGCACAAAAATTCGGATTTACAAATCGTGGACTTTTACGTACCGGAATGGCCGCCGACATTGTTATCTTTGATCCGGAAATGGTTAATGATGAATCTACCTACGATAAACCTCATGCCTATTCTAAAGGCTTTCAGTATACCCTCGTAAACGGAAAATTAACTGTAAACAACTATCAGCATACCGGTATCCGCAATGGCCAAACCTTAAAGCGACTATAACAGAAAAACAATATGATTTTAAACAAACACCTTGCATTTACTTTGACATTGGCGGCTGCCTCCGCTTTAATGAGCTGTAATGAATCTAACACGCCGCAGGCAATTGGAAAAACGTTAAAACCGGATTCCATGAATGTACAGCAGGCCATAGCCGAAGAATCTTCGGCTACTACAGAAGCCGCCAGTACGCCAACAAACTATACGCCAGTAGATACGGCAACATACAACCAAAAAATAATAGAATTGGCCAATGGCGATACTACCGGCAAATGGCCCGTTAAAAAACAGCCTTACCCGTTAGCAGGAGCCATTTTGCCCAATAAACGTATTGTAGCCTATTATGGCAACCTGTACTCTAAAAAAATGGGTATTCTGGGCGAATTACCTCCCAAAGAAATGCTGGCCCAACTGGACCATGAAGTAAAAAAATGGGAACAAGCCGATCCGAAAACTCCGGTACAGCCCGCCCTGCATTATATTGCCGTAGTAGCACAAGGTGATGGCGGAAAAGATGGAAAATTCCGTACCCGGATGCCTTCGAAACAAATAGACTCAGTACTTACTATCTCCAAAATGCGAAAAAACATGATCGTGTTTTTAGATATCCAGGTTGCGTTGAGTGATATCCAGGAAGAACTGCCGCTGCTGGAAAAGTACCTGAAGCTGCCTAATGTACATTTGGGTATAGACCCGGAGTTTTCCATGAAATCGGGCAATAAACCCGGCACCAAAATAGGAACCTATGATGCCGCCGATATCAATTATTGCTCAGCCTACCTTGCCCGTTTGGTAAAAGAAAACAACCTTCCGCCCAAAGTATTTGTGGTACATCGCTTCACTCAAAAAATGGTTACCAATGCCCAGCAAATTAAACTTCATCCCGAAGTGCAATTAGTGATGCACATGGATGGATGGGGCGAACCAGAACTAAAAAAAGGCACCTATCGCCATTTTATCTATTCAGAACCGGTTCAGTTTACAGGCTTTAAGTTGTTTTACAAAAACGACCTAAAAAAAGCGCCCAACCGCATGATGACACCCGAAGAGCTGCTAAAATTAAAACCGCAGCCTGTTTATATTCAATACCAATAAAAACGCACAGAGCCGCGAATCATCGCGGCTCTATTGCGTCTATACCAAACCAAAAAGCTTAAATAACCGTTATTTGAACATGAATATAGAACAGGCCACATTTGGCGCAGGATGTTTTTGGTGCACAGAAGCTGTTTTTCAAAATTTAAAGGGAGTTAGCAAAGTGATCTCCGGATATATGGGCGGACATAAACCCCAGCCTACCTATGCCGAAATTTGCAATGGTGATACCGGCCACGCAGAAGTGATCCAGGTTGAATTTGATAAAGACCAGATATCTTTTGACGAGTTGCTGCTGGTATTTTTTAAAACCCACGATCCTACTACCCCGAACAGGCAGGGCAATGACATTGGTACGCAGTACCGTTCGGTAATTTTTTATCACAGTCCTGAGCAAAAAGCACAGGCCCAAGAAATGATAGACCGGCTGGAAAAAGAATTGATTTTTGAAAGATCCATTGTCACTGAAATATCCCCGGTTTCACAGTTTTACGAAGCCGAAGATTATCATCAGAATTACTTTAAACAGAATCCTGATAAGCCCTATTGTGCTTTTGTAATTCAACCTAAGCTAAACAAGTTTGTACAGGAGTTTAAGGACAAGATGAAAATTCAAGTCATTCCATAAAATCTATCTTACTTATCAGATACAAAAAAAAGCCATTAGAAACATCTAATGGCTTTTTTATAAAATTTTAGAATCCTACCTAAAATAAACCTAGCTGACCTGAATCTTCCAAATCATCTGGATTGGTGATTTCCAGGTCTATTTTTTTAGCAGGTTTTGGCATTTCTATTTTTTTTGAAGTCTCCGGCTCATCGGGCCCTGTTTCCGGAACTTCTTCCGGCATTACTTCAGGAACCTCCTCCGACCTTATTTCTGGCTCTTCTTCGGGCTCTTCTTCAGCAATCAGTTCTATTTTTTGCACCTCATGCTGACTTAAACGGTTACCCAGAGCTTTCATTCCTTTTATATCAATGGTCTCGGCCAGGTTAATCTCAATATTTTCCAGCGTATGTGCTTTTCCCTTCAGCAATTCCAAAGAAACAATTGGATTAGCGGCTCCAGAAATCAGCATTAATTTAGAACCGCTTTCTTCAGAAATAACGCTAATTTCCTTTCCAATTGCCGTATTCTCAAAGGTAAAGCGCTTCAAATAATAGTTTTTGGATTTGCCCTCCAGATAAATTACTGAGAAAACCTTTTCAGGATCATATTTTTCGATGATTAAGAGATGATCATCAAAATGATTGCTCAGGTCAAAACTACTTAACTCATAAACCCCATCGCGGTTTACCGTCAAAATTTTGTCCTCGCCATCAAATTCACCTAAATATTTACCACGTGCATCTACGTTTAGGCGTTTTAAAATGTCATCAAACCAAATTTTACGACCAGCTAAAGTAGAAACTCCCTTACTTTTCAGCACAATTTTCTTAACAGGATATTTGGTTACAATATTCCCCATTGAACTGCGACCTTTAATGGCCAGATCGGCAAACTCCAGGTCGAATTGTAATTTTTTCAGCTTCGAGTGTGGTTTCAGTTGCACATTCACCAATTCGGCCTCCCCGTTAGGGTTAGCGGAAAAATAAAGCACTTTAGAGCCTTTTCCGCCCTTGGTCAGATCATACTCCTTATCTCGGGTAACGCCCAATACCGAGAAACGTTTTACATAAGAAACACCCGTTTCGCCATCCCGGTAAATCATGTTGTAAACCGTGCGTTCGTCGTTCTTCTTAAATACCTGGGCATGAATAATCCCTTTGCCTACAAAGGTTTTTTCGGCCACTTTGGTTACTATAAATTTTCCGTCTTCGCGGAAAACAATCACTTCGTCTATATCAGAGCAATCGCCAATAAACTCATCTTTACGCAAGCCGATGCCCACAAAACCATCCTGACGGTTCATGTACAGTTTTACGTTAGCCAGCGCTACTTTAGCGGCTTCCACTTTATCAAATATCCGGATCTCGGTTTTCCGCTCGCGGCCGGCGCCATATTTATTTTTGAGTTTTTCAAACCAGGCAATGGCATACTCGGTGAGGTGTTTTAAGTGTTTATTCACCTCGCGGATCTCATCCTCCAAAGCTTTCATTTGCTCATCCGCTTTTTTAACGTCAAATCGGGTGATGCTGCTCATGGGCTTATCGATCAGTTTTTTATAATCTTCTGGCAGAATAGGGCGGTAAAATTGTTCCAGATAAGGTTCATAAAGTTTGGTTAAAACCTCTACCACCATATCAAAAGCTCCCGAATTTTCATACTCCGGATTTTTGTACATCCCTTCCTGGATAAATATTTTCAGCAATGAGCTGAAGAATATTTTCTCCTTCAACTCGGCCAATTTAATTTCCAGCTCCTGCTTCAACAGGTTTTTCGTGTACAAAGTGTTTTCGATCAGAATATCGTTTACACTCATGAAATAAGGCTTATCGCCTTTAATAATGCAGGTATTTGGAGAAATGGAAACTTCGCAATCGGTAAAGGCATACAAAGCGTCGATAGTTACATCGGGCGAAATTCCAGGCGCCAGATGAATAATAATCTCTACATCTTTAGCCGTATTGTCCTCAATTTTTTTGATTTTGATTTTGCCTTTATCATTGGCCGAGATCACACTATCAATTAATCCGCCGGTAGTAGTGGTATAAGGGATTTCGGTAATAGCCAGTGTTTTTTTATCCCTTTCCACAATCTTGGCCCGTACCTTTATCTTTCCGCCACGTTGCCCTTCGTTATAATTGCTAAAATCGGCCATCCCTCCCATTTGAAAATCGGGAAGCAGGTCTGGGCGCTTGCCTTTCAATACTTCAATAGAAGCATCCAACAGCTCTATAAAGTTGTGGGGCATAATTTTGGTAGCCAAACCAACGGCAATACCGTCGGCGCCCTGAGCCAATAATAGAGGAAATTTTACGGGCAAGGTAATAGGTTCCTGGTTTCGGCCATCATAACTGGATTGCCACTCAGTAGTATCCGGATTGAAAACCACATCCAGAGCAAATTTGGAAAGACGGGCTTCAATATAACGCGGTGCCGCCGCCGAATCGCCGGTAACCGGATCACCCCAGTTTCCCTGGGTATCAATCAACAGGTTTTTTTGGCCAATTTGCACCATGGCATCACCAATAGAAGCATCCCCATGCGGGTGATACTTCATGGTATTACCAATTACGTTAGCCGCTTTATTAAAACGCCCATCGTCCATCTCTTTTAAAGAATGAAGAATACGGCGCTGAACAGGCTTTAAACCATCATGAATATGCGGTACAGCCCGGTCCAGAATTACGTATGAAGCATAATCCAGGAACCAGTTTTCATAAAGGCCGGAAAGAGGAGTAACGGCATGTAAGGTTTCTTGTTGATTCGTATTTTCTGTCTCTTCACTCATCCTAAAAATTCATTTTGGTTTAGGCAAAATTAAGTATTCGCTATATTTGGGTAAGCATCAACAGAAAAGGTCCTCACTCTCTTTCAATCAAAAGGATTTTCAACCTATTTTGACAGAAGAGCATTATCCTTACTCTGCTTTACTCAACCTTTCTTCCATAAACTGCAAGGGAAGAAAAGGTTTTACCCCTTCGGTAACCAGTATATTTTTTCCCAAGCAATACAGTAAAACCCGAATAGGTTCCTCCTGACGCTGTTCAAAATCTCCCAGAACTTGTAAACAAGATCCGCAAGGCGTTACCGGACTTTCAATATTAAATTTATCCGTATGTGCAGTAATGGCAATGGCTTTAATCGGATCATTTGGATACTGGGCCCCTATGCTAAACAAGGCTGTGCGTTCTGCACATAACCCTGAGGGGAAAGCCACACTTTCCTGATTGCTACCATATATAATCTTCCCGCTTTGCAGTTGCACCGCAGCGCCTACCTTAAATCCGGAATAGGGCGAATAGGAAGTTAACAATGCCTTTTCTGCTTCTCTACATAAAATCTGATCTGCTGAATCTAACTCATCAATAGATGCATAATCATAAAAACTGATTGAAATGTTTTTTTTCTGCATAGAACTCTAAATCATAACCCTTTTTTTGAAGGGCGTACAATATAGAAACTATAAAGCATATTTCCACATTTTTCTATTCAGCACTGGCCAAAACCGGCAATTCTTCTTTTATTTCCGCTTGTTTACCAGCCAATAGTTCCTCTTCGGCAAGTACATCTACCTCTACCCTCAGGTTTTGAATAATGTGCTGTTGCCTGTCGGGAGTATTTTTTCCCATATAATACTCCAGCAAAGTTTTTATACTTTGTTCTTTGGATAAAATAACCGGATCCAGGCGGATATCTTTGCCAATAAACAACTCAAATTCTACCGGCGATATTTCACCTAAACCTTTAAATCGGGTTATTTCTGGCTTATTGCCCAGTTTACGAATTGCTAATTGACGCTCTTCATCGCTGTAGCAATAAATAGTTTCCTTTTTATTACGTACCCGGAATAATGGGGTTTGCAGGATGGAAACATGCCCAGCTTTAACCAGATCAGGGAAAAACTGGAGGAAAAAGGTCATCAGCAACAGGCGGATGTGCATCCCGTCCACATCGGCATCGGTAGCTATCACAATATTATTATAACGCAAATTTTCAAGACCATCCTCAATATTCAGCGCATGTTGCAATAAGTTGAACTCCTCGTTCTCATAAACCACTTTTTTAGTCAGACCAAAGCAGTTTAGAGGCTTACCTTTCAAACTAAACACGGCCTGGGTCATCACATCTCTGGATTTGGTAATAGACCCGCTTGCCGAATCCCCCTCAGTAATAAACAAAGTGGTATCCTGCCGGCGTTCATGGGTATCGTCAAAATGGATTTTGCAATCTCTTAACTTTCTGTTGTGGAGCGATGCTTTTTTAGCCCTTTCATTGGCCAGTTTTTTTATGCCGGCAATATCTTTACGCTCTCGTTCCGATTGCAGAATCCGTTTTAACAGGGCATCCGCATCCGCGGGATGTTTATGCAAGTAATCATCCAGAGCTTTCTTCACAAAATCATTCACAAAAGTGCGCACAGTGGGACCTTCAGGACCTACATTTTGCGAACCCAGCTTGGTTTTGGTTTGTGATTCAAAAACCGGTTCCTGCACCCGGATGGAAATAGCCGATACAATGGATGCCCGGATATCGGAGGCATCAAATTCTTTTTTATAAAATTCGCGGATGGTTTTTACCACCGCTTCACGGAATGCGGCCTGATGAGTTCCACCCTGAGTAGTATGCTGACCATTCACAAAGGAATAATATTCCTCGCCATATTGCTGCCCGTGAGTCATGGCTATCTCAATATCCTCGCCTTTCAGGTGGATAATAGGATAACGGATGTTTTCTGCATCGGTATTCCTAACCAACAGATCATATAAGCCGCGATCTGAAAAGTATTTTTGGCCATTGAAATTGATAGTGAGCCCCGAGTTGAGGAACACATAATTCCAAATCATACTTTCTATAAACTCCGGAATAAAACGATAATGCCTAAAAATGGAATCATCCGGCAAAAAAGTGATGGCCGTACCATTGCGCTGGGTTGTCTCAATTTCAGGAAGGTCATTAATCAATTCTCCCTGCTTAAACTCCGCCCGTTTGGTCTTATTATCCCGGTAGGATTGAACTATAAAGCTGGCTGACAAGGCATTTACCGCCTTGGTACCTACCCCGTTTAATCCTACTGATTTTTGGAAAGCTTTAGAATCATATTTACCACCGGTATTGATTTTGGAAACGCAATCAATTACTTTTCCCAGAGGGATACCCCGGCCGTAATCACGTACTGAAACCTTGTGTTCTGTAATGTTAATGTCGATAGTTTTGCCGGCGCCCATCACAAACTCATCAATAGAGTTGTCTACAATCTCTTTCAACAAAACATAAATCCCGTCATCATAAGCCGAGCCATCACCCAGTTTCCCGATGTACATTCCCGGCCGCAAACGAATATGTTCTTTCCAATCTAAGGACCGGATACTATCTTCACTATAATTCAATTCTGCCATTTTCCTTTAAATAATGCAAAGCTAAAATTTTGAGAGTGGTATTATAGCCTTAAATTTCAACATTTACACTATTTCTACCATAATGCCGGTGTAAATATCCAGACTTGTGTATGCAATTCTATATACCTCTGTCCACAAAAAACTATTCTTTAAACACCTGGACCTAAAGCTACTTCAAAGCAGAAAACAAGGATCTGAAAATATTTTCCCTAAATATAATCAGCCTGAAAATTTTGGCATAATATTAGAATGGTATGAGACCTAAGATATTTCTCATGCCGGGTCATAAAAAACGGTCTCTGCCCGATTCTAAGAAGGGAGAAAAACCGAAACACAAGGATTGGGAAAATCCGGTTGCTCCAGAAGAACCGAAAGACGAGCGGGAAATTGAAAAAATAGAGCGCCGAAAAAAAGAGGCTGAACGCCAGCTAAAAAATTTAAGAAGTAACGAAAACGGTGATAAAACTGAAAATAAGTAACCTATGAGTACGCCACAAAACACCTACACTAATAAGTTAATAGAAAAATTTGACACTCAGCTTCGGGATATTTTAGTTGCCGATATAAAAGCTGTTAAACATAACAGTCATAAAGTTTTAAGCCAAAATTTTGCCGCTTTCATTAGGCAAGTACTATAACATTAACCTGTACCTATCTAAAACATCCAATTCATACCTATCTAAAACATATTTTACAATTAAACCATAAAATGGGTCCTTTTTCTTAAAGGGCCCATTTTATTATTATGGCTTTTTAATTTTTAGCGTCCAAAATCATCCTGAATCCGCACAATATCATCCTCATCAGAAGGGTTATTTATGTCGGTATGCTGCCAAATTTCAGCCAGTACACCCCAATTATCCAAACCCACCAAACGATGGCGCTCACCTTGTTTTAATCTGATGATCTGGCCGGGACCAAGAATCTGCAAGGAACCCTCTTCATCCGTATCGCTGATAATAACTCCCACATTTCCGCTAATCACTTTCCAAATTTCCGCCCGGCGGAAATGATATTGCCAGGAAAGACGCTTTTGAGGGGCTACTACCAAAAATTTAGGACTCAATTTGCCCGAGATCTTTAAAGCATCTGCATCTATCCCTTCAAAATAAGTTTGGGCAAATTGCTTTGCTTGCTCTTCATTGATGACAAAAAAACCACCCCAGGGCCGGGTCTGGTCTTCCTTATCGATTAAAAAACCATCCTGGCTTAATTCAGCCCGGGTTTTGGTAAAAATTTCAACTTTTTTAAAGTCTGTATTCATTACTATTAAAATTCTGAGTGGCCCAATATACAAAAGGCAAGCAAGACAAAATTTTATTTCTATTTAAGAGATAAACTACCGGTTATGAAAATTAAGCGATGCAATTATTCGGCAAACACTTCAAAGCGTTCCCAAAAACCGTCGGTTGGCAGGGGCGCAAAAATTTCTACCGGTTCCAGTTTTACCGGATGTATAAAACTAAGGCGGCGAGCATGCAGACAAATGCTCTTTTTTAGGCTACCGCGAGGATATCCATATTTATTATCGCCTACAATGGGGCAATTCAAACTGGCCAGTTGCACCCTAATTTGGTGCGGCCGGCCTGTTATCGGGTCCACCTCGATCAAATAATAGCCACCCAGTTCGCCGATAAGCTTATAATTCAGTTCGGCACGCTGGCTCCCCGGAACTTCCTTATCGTAAGCTTTGGTTATATTTTTTTGCGGATTTTTGACCAGCCAATGCACCAAATTACCTTCCGGTTGAGCCGGACGATTCCTCACCACTGCCCAATACGTTTTTTTCATCTCCCGGTCCTTAAACTTTTTATTAACCCGGTCTAAGGCCTTGCTGGTTTTGGCAAACAAAATTACACCGCTAACCGGGCGATCCAGACGATGAACCACTCCTAAAAACGCCCCGTTAGGTTTGTTATACTTTTTGGCGATGTATTTTTTTACCTTTTCATCCAAAGATTCATCGCCGGTATCGTCAACCTGGACAATATCCCCGGCACGTTTATTTATGGCGATCAGATGGTTATCCTCATAAAGAACATCCTTATCAGTAATTTCCAAACTGACATGAGGCTTTTTAGAGCCTATCTTCCTCACTTCCGGCTTAATTATCATAAAATCCCCCAAACACAGTTAATATTGCTCTTTTTCGTTAGGGAAATCAGCGCTTTTCACATCCTGAACATAAGCCTTAACGGCGCCGTTAATTTCTTCATATAAGTTGAGATACTGGCGCAAAAAACGTGGCCTGAACCCTTTGGTAAGGCCAATCATATCATTTACCACCAAAACCTGCCCATCGCAATGCATTCCGGCGCCAATGCCAATGGTAGGAATTTTTAAAGTGTCCGTAACCTCTTTGGCCAGGTTGGCCGGTATTTTTTCAAGCACAACCGAGAAACAGCCAGCATCCTGCAAGATCAAAATATCATCTTTAAGCTTTTTAGCTTCCGCTTCTTCTTTGGCCCGTACAGTATAAGTTCCAAATTTATAGATGGATTGCGGGGTTAATCCTAAATGGCCCATTACCGGAATACCCGCTGTAATAATGCGCTCAATAGACTCTCTTACTTCGGCTCCGCCTTCCAGTTTTACGGCATGAGCACCAGATTCTTTCATAATCCGGATAGCCGAATTCAGAGCTTCTTTAGAATTTCCCTGATAAGAGCCAAAAGGCAAATCAACCACTACCAGAGCTCTTTTCACAGCTCGAACTACCGAGGCAGCATGATAAATCATTTGATCCAGGGTAATAGGCAGAGTGGTTTCATGACCAGCCATCACATTGGAAGCCGAATCGCCTACCAAAATAATATCCACACCACCATCATCCACAATGGTAGCCATAGAATAGTCATAAGAGGTTAACATCGCAATTTTTTCGCCGCGGTGTTTCATCTCCTGAATGGTATTGGTAGTAATCCTTTTGATATCGCTATGAACCGACATATCGTCTTTTTTAGAGTAAATAAAAGCAAAGTTATAAATAAGCCCTATTCTCAAACAATAAATAAAGATAAAATACAAGAATCTCTTTATGCTTTTTCCGAAAAATTGTACCTTTGTCTCCCGTGAAAAATGAAGTAATACACTTCAGCCAAATACCCCCAAATTTCACCGGATTTCTTCCGGTAACTCCTCTTTTTTCCATTTTTTATCATCCATTTATTTTACTTAAATGATCAATTACACCAAATTACCTGCGGTTTTACTTCTGGAAGACGGAACTGTGTACTATGGAAAAGCTGCCGGAAAAATAGGCATCGCCACGGGTGAGATATGCTTTAACACCGGAATGACCGGATACCAGGAAGTTTTTACCGACCCCTCCTACTTTGGCCAAATTATGGTAACCACCAATACCCATATTGGCAATTATGGTATCCATCATGACGAAATTGAATCTGGAAGCATTAAAATTGCAGGACTGGTATGTAAAAACTTCAGTATTCCTTACAGCCGTAAACAATCTGAAACCTCTATTCAAGATTACTTTCAGGAACAAAATATTGTAGGAATTTCGGATGTGGATACCCGTTCTTTGGTACGACATATCCGTGATAAAGGTGCTATGAATGCCATCATTTCATCCGAAACCCTGGACATCGATTTACTAAGAGAAAAATTGGCAAAGGTGCCTTCGATGGATGGCCTGGAGCTTTCTTCGCTGGTTTCTACCAAGGAGCCTTATTATGCAGGCGATGAAAACAGCCAATACCGGGTAGCTGTACTGGATTTGGGAGTAAAGAAAAACATCTTACGTAATTTTGATGAACGTGGAATTTATGCCAAAGTATTTCCGGCCAAAACCACTTTTGAGGAAATGGAAAAATGGAATCCTAATGGCTATTTTATTTCCAACGGCCCCGGCGATCCGGCGGCTATGCCTTATGCCATTGATACCGTAAAGCAAATTATGGCTGCCGATAAACCTTTATTCGGAATTTGCCTGGGACACCAGTTACTGGCTTTGGCCAACGGGGTAGGTACCATGAAAATGTTTAACGGTCACCGCGGTTTAAATCACCCCGTTAAAAATATTATTACCGATCATTGCGAGGTAACTTCTCAAAATCACGGATTTGGTGTGATTCCAGAGGACGTTCGTAAATCTGATAAAGTAGAAATTACCCATATCAACCTGAACGACCAATCGATTGAGGGTATCCGTGTAAAAGGTAAAAAAGCCTTTTCGGTACAGTACCACCCGGAGTCTTCTCCAGGTCCGCATGATTCACGGTATTTATTTGATGATTTTGTGGAGATGCTCAAAGCTTAAGAGAAGATCTTTTCACAATTTCCCTGATTTTTTCAGGATTCAATTAATAAAACTTAAATTTGAATAGAAAAAGTCTTAGTGTTGCTTAAACACTAAGACTTTATTGTTTATCAGCTTAAAAAATAAACCTTATGAGCTTAATTCTTGACATACATGCCCGGCAAATTTTAGATTCCCGAGGCAACCCAACGGTAGAAGTTGATGTAATTACGCAAAACGGCACTTTAGGCCGGGCTGCAGTTCCTTCCGGTGCTTCTACCGGCGTGCATGAAGCCGTTGAACTTCGCGATAACGATGCGAGCGTTTACATGGGCAAAGGTGTACTGCAGGCAGTAAAAAATGTGAATGAAAAATTAGCCAATGAACTTCAGGGTATCGATGTGTTTGAACAAAACATGATCGATAAACTGATGTTGGAAATAGATGGCACCGACAATAAATCGGTTATTGGCGCTAATGCCATTTTAGGCGTTTCATTAGCCGTTGCCAAAGCAGCTGCGCAGGAAAGCCGTCAGCCTTTATACCGTTACATTGGTGGTGTAAATGCTAATACGCTTCCCATCCCAATGATGAACATTTTGAATGGAGGAGCTCATGCCGACAACAAAATCGATTTCCAGGAATTTATGGTAATGCCAACTGGCGCCAGTTCTTTCTCTGAAGCTTTGCGCATGGGTGTGGAAGTTTTCCATCATCTGAAAACTGTATTAAAGAAAAAAGGCTACTCAACCAACGTAGGCGACGAAGGCGGTTTTGCACCAAACATTGGCTCTAACGAAGAAGCCATTGAAACCGTTTTGCAAGCTATTGAGGCCGCCGGCTACAAACCTGGCGAAGATATTTGGATTGCCATGGATGCAGCCGTATCTGAACTTTATGACAACGCAACCGGAAACTATACATTCCATAAATCAAGCGGAAAAACGTTAAGCTCGGCAGAATTAGTAGACTTCTGGGTGAACTGGGCTTCAAAATATCCGATTATCTCTATTGAAGATGGTTTGGCAGAAGACGATTGGAACGGATGGGCACAATTAACCCAAGCTCTTGGAAATAAAATCCAGTTAGTAGGCGATGATTTGTTTGTAACCAATGTAAAACGCCTGCAAAGAGGAATCGATAATCATACTGCTAATTCTATATTGGTAAAAGTTAACCAGATTGGCTCGCTGACAGAAACCATTAACGCGGTATCATTGGCGCAAAATAATGGCTATACCTCAGTAATGAGTCACCGTTCTGGCGAAACCGAAGATTATACCATTGCCGATTTAGCAGTAGCTTTAAACTGCGGACAAATTAAAACCGGTTCGGCGTCTCGTTCAGACAGGGTTGCTAAATACAACCAATTACTGCGTATTGAAGAGGAATTAGGTAGTGCTGCCCGTTTTATCGGCCGGGATTTTAAATTCCTGAAATAGTTTTTCGTCCGTCGTTTTTCGTCTTTCGTTTATAACGATGGACGAAAAACGAAAGACGGAGATAATAAATCTTCGGATGTTTTTGTTTATTTTGTACACATGAACCGGTTTTTAAAACTTCTTCAGAATAAATACTTCCTGGTTACTACCGCATTTGTAGTTTGGATGCTGTTTTTTGACCGGAATGATCTGATATCGCAGTACAATTACCGCAGTCAGGTAAAAAAACTGCAGACCGAAAAAGAGTTTTACATCCGTGAAACTGAAAAAGCCAAAACTGACTTGGAAGAACTCAGCACCAATAAAGAAAAGCTGGAAAAGTTTGCCCGCGAAAAATACCTGATGAAAAAAGACAACGAAGATGTGTTTGTCATCATCAAAGAAGAGCCTAAAAAATCGAAAAAGTTCTTTTAAAGATTTTCTTACCGCAGACAAACGCCTATCCAGGGTCTATATTTCTTTTCCCAAATTCACCAAGCTTATTAGCTTTTTTCTTTACGTCTTAATGAGCAAGAAAAAGTTGCAAATAAAAATTAGCAAGAAAATCAGCGCAAATTAGCGAGATCAGCGGGCTAAACATTCTTCCCGCAGATTACGCAGATCGGCGCAGAAAAGAACGCAGAAATAAATTTCAATAAAATCAGAGGGCAACATTCTAAATATCGCCATTGCGTTTCCTTAAAAACCATTCTGCTGATAATAAAGCCAGGATCAGGAAAAACACGATCTTAAAATCAACCGGTTCCTGGTATTGACGATCTTCGTAGGCAATGGTCTTCACATTTTCATTATCGCGGATCATCTTTACCAGCGCAGAAATTTGGGCCGGATAAACCATATCTCCCCCACTCTGTTCTGCCATAGCAAATAATAATTGGTGGTTTGCCGTAGTTTGCTGCAATTCGGTTTGCCGTTCTGTAATTACAAACTGACCCGTAGCGGTCTGTTTTTTATTTCCCAGAGTGGTTTGAGCCTGGTAAGTATATTCCCCGGAAGGTAAAATACCCGCATCCAGGATATAGGCATTACCGGTTCGGGAAAACAAAAAGGAATAATTTCCGTCCTGATTATTTTTTAGCGAGATATTTACTTCGGACGTATTAACCAACTCATAAGCCTCATTATATAATTCGGCATTTAAAATAACATGCTCATTCTCGTCAAATGCATTTTTGGCCGGATAGACCCTGAATTTACGCTTATCATCGGTGCTGGAAAGAAACTGCACCGTTTTATGCAGCAATTCATTCACGGCTTCGTGTCCGCCGGTTTCCGAAAATTCTTCCAGCCACCAGCGCCAAATGCCTTCACCGGCCAGCACCCCGATTTTACGCTTGGGTTCATCAGTAAAAACCAGTAATGGCATGGCGGTAGCAACTTTACCTATTTGTTGATTTAAAGCCACCGAAGCAGGGTTTTTAAATCCGTAATTGCCAAAAGGCGCCGTAAGTGGCGCCAAAGTTTGCAGCTTATTTTTGCTGTTTTCACTTAAAGTAAAGCCATAAAAATCAGGCTGAATTTTGGCGGTAACTTCCTGAAAAGATCCTGAAGAATTAATATTTAAAACAGGTTGTACTGCAGAAAATGCTCCAGTATTACTTTGTACTCCCAGAATAAATAACACCGGCTTAGCGGCTATTTGCTGCATTACTTTTGGTGCCGGATTGCTTAAAGAAGGCAATTGGTGCAAAATAATCAAACCCGCTTTTTCAATATCAACATCCGTTACCTGATCGGCCAGTAAAGTTTTAACCTGGTAGTTTTTATGAAGCTCAATAGATTGTTTCAGCGCTGCCAGATCCGGATGCGGCGCATTGGCAATAATCAATACATTCTGCCGCCCATCAACCACTTCTACAAAAATGGTTTGCGAATTATTCTGTGCCGATAATTCATTCGAAATAGGCGATAAACTAATATTATACCGCTGGATTCCTTTTTTCCGGGCCAGCAAAGTAACCGGAATAGTTTGCCGAAATTCATTGGAATTGATGCTTACAGGCTGAGAAAACACCGTTCCGGATTGATCTGAAACCGTTAAACGGCTTTGTGCGCCCCGGCTCTGAAAAGCCCCCACACCCACTTCCAGTTGAAACTGGTTATCCAGGTAAACTATATTATTATAATTGATATTGGAGATCAGAATATCCCGTTTAGGAATAGTATCGCCCAGAGCTATGGTATAAACCGGCGCTTTCAGGCTTTTACTTTCGTACAGCGGATTGGCGCCGGTATTATAAATACCATCGGTTGCCAATATCACAGCGCCAATATTCCGGTTGGCAAATTGATTATCAAGCAATTTAAAAACCGACGACAAATTGCTAAGCTTGCCATCAAACGTAAAATTTAGGCCCTGCTTTACCTGAGCGTCAAAATTAAAAGCTTGCACCTCATAGTCATCAGAAAGTGTTTTCTCCAATTGTTTAAGCTGTAAGGCATATTTTTCGGCATTAAATCCCGGAGGCTTTGAAATACCAATAGATGCAGAATTATCCTGGGCAATGATAATAAGCGGTTTCTGGAAACTTTTGCTCATCGTTTTAACCAAAGGAGCAAAAAGAAGAAGTGCAATTGCCGATACAACTACTGTACGCAAACCAAAAAGCAGGTTTTGTAATTTTTTTTCAGGTTGCGGCCGTCGCGGATATAATAAAAAAGCATAAGCGGCACCCAGAATCAAACATCCGGGAATCCAGAAAAATGCAGTACTGCTAAGTTGTAGTTGAAGTAATGGCATCTATAACAAATATGCCTTTTTTATTGGAAAGGTAAGGGCAAAAAATGAGCTCAAAATTCAATGCTTTGTTAGCAGTTTCTTTTACTTTTTTCTTAAAAAAGCAACAAAAATTCAAGGCTGCACAAGCTTAGCTAAAAGTTCTAAAAACAACTACCGCAATTCGGGCCGTGGCAAAATTTCTGCTTACCAAATTTCATGCAACACTTATCCGAATTGCTTTCCGAACTGCTCAATTGAATGTTATTCCAAGCTGTTTTTAAAACTTTTTTAACGCTAAAACTTGTGAGGCCAAAAGTGCAATGTCGGAAGCGCTTTGCCTGCGTTTTAAGCATTAAGCAGAAAATACCTGACAAACTCCCCGTTCTACTCTTTTCGGCCTTCTTTTTATTGCGGGATGCACAGGGAAGGCCAACGTAAAAACTTGGTAGCAATAAAAAGCAGCCGCGGCTCTTTTTGGTTACTTTTTCCAGCTGAAGGGAAAAAGTAACACCTAACGAGTGGCAATTGCGTACAAAAATGATTTTGTTTTAGCCAATCAAAATCAAGCTTCTTTGGAACACCTCAAGAAAAAATTTTTACCCTAACGGGATTTATTGAATAGCAAAATTGGCACTCACCACCGCCGTAATTTCTTTCCGGATAGAGCTCACATCGTTTATTCCGTAATCAGAAGTCATATTGGAGTTTTCCGGAGTAATTTGCAAAACACCCATGCGAGCGCTTTTCAACGTACCCAATTCCCGCCCAGTAGCTTGGGCAATGCGCTGACCACGAACCATGGCATCTTTGGCGGCTTCGGCCTGGATCTCGATTTTAATATCCCCAATTTTAGTATAGTGATATTCTGGCGGATTGATTTGCAGCGATACCCCACGTTCAACCAGGGAACTTATTTCCAAAGAAACAGCTTTGATCAGATTTACATCTGAAGACTGGATACTGAACATCTGGGAAGCCGAATAAGAACGGATGCCCGTTTGCTGACCATTTTGGTTGAAACTATAATTAGGGTAATTATTGATGGTTTGCAGCTCAATCTTATCGGCCGGAAAACCTTTAGAACGCAAATATTCCAGCAAAACTGGCTTCTGGGTTTCTAATGCCCGATAGGCCAGACTGGCTGTAGCAGCTTCGGCGCTGATAGATCCGCGTAAAAAACCCAGATCTGAAACCATTACTTTTTTGGCCGAACCGGTTACATTAATAGTTTGGTCGCTTTTTACGCGTCTCCAGGTGCCAGAAATAACAAAAGTTGAGATCAGGAAGGCGGCTGCCAGTATGAGGGAAGGAATAAAGAAACGATTTGCTGTCATATTATTGAGTATTGCGTATGAATTTATAAAGGTTTCGATTTTTAATTTACAAAAAATAAATCGACACCAGAGATTAATAAAATTTTAACCTACAAGCACCTTGCCAATTTTACGCAATACCCAATAAAAAATATTAATTTTTACAACATACCACCGCAAACTGGAATCACCTGTCCGGTTACATAGGCACTCATATCTGAAGCCAGGAATACACAAACGTTGGCTACATCTTCAGCTTCGCCTGCCCGCTTTAAGGGAATATTCTGTTCCCAACCTTCTACTACTTTTGGATCAAGTACTTCGGTCATTTCGGTGCGAATAAAACCCGGAGCTACCACATTGGTACGAATATTTCTGGAGCCCAACTCTTTGGCAACTGATTTCGAAAAACCAATAATACCTGCTTTAGAAGCCGCATAATTAGCCTGACCTGCATTTCCCTGCACACCTACTACTGAACTCATATTAATGAAAACACCTTTACGGTTTTTCATCATTATTTTAGAAGCGGCTTTAGTAACGTTGAAAATAGATTTCAGGTTTACATCCAATACTTCATCCCAGTTCTCTTCGGTCATGCGCATCAGCAAACCATCTTTGGTAATACCGGCATTGTTCACTACAATATCCAGAGTGCCAAAATCAGCTACGATGTCATTAACCAGCTTTTCTGCTTCATCAAATTTAGAAGCATCAGAGCGATATCCTTTCACTTTAGTTCCAAAGCTTTGTAACTCCTGCTCCAGCGCCTGTCCTTTTTCTACAGACGACAGGTAGGTAAAGGCCACGTTGGCCCCCTGCTCGGCAAATTTCTCGGCTATTTTACGGCCAATACCTTTTGAGGCACCGGTAATCAATGCGGTTTTTCCTTCGAGTAATTTCATATTCAAGTTTAAAAGCGTGAAAATAGAAATTTCCCAAAACATAGCCCAATTTATTCGGGGCAATTAAGATAATGAGGCTTTAAACTATAATTTATTAAATGAGGGCTATAGGATTTTACTATTTACTCGCATAATTTTTTAGCCGAAAAATATAGATAGAGAGTGTTGACCTGGATTATAGTTTATTTTTGCGTCAGTCTTGCAATAACCCAACTTTTTATCTCGTCAAATCTCATTTCGCCTTTACTTGCAGCAATTACCATTTCATATTTTTCATCCTGCGAAGCTGAAATATCTAAATCAGCACTCATTAGAGTTAAACGCATTAAAACATATGCTATTCTTTTATTACCGTCAATAAATGGATGATTAATGATAGTACTTTCAAAGATGGCCACGGCTTTTTCTTCGACTGTTACATATAAGTCAACCTGGTCAAAAGTAGCATAAGGACGAGCAAGAGCTGCCTCTAATCCAGATAAATCTCTAATTCCCTTGCTGCCTCCAAACTTATCAATAAGAATATTGTGAATATTTTCTGCCGTCTTAACGTCAATCATTGAGCTAGTTTTTCCAGAAGCTCTTTATCCTGGGCTAAAATTTGACGTAAGTTATTGGTTAACTTGATATGCTCTGGTGATGCAGATTGAAGCTCTTTTAAAAAGTCCAGAACGTCCTGGAGTGCATTTTCAGGTACGTTGTCCAGAACTTTTTGTATTTCGGTCCTTATTTGCGTTGTGGTCATACCCAAGTTTAAGAAAAAACTGACGAATTGCACTTCCCCAAATATGCCATAACAACAGGAAATTCTCCGCCTATTATCTCATTTTCCTTCTAAAAAATACAAACTCGGCTATGAGTATCAACATAAGCGTTAGTAAAGAACTTAGAAGAACGCTAAGCAAGGTATAGCCAAAGTCTGAAAAACGAAAAGTTTCGAAGGTAAATAATACCAAATGATGGCAAAAGGTAAGAATAAGGGCATAAAACAAAAACCACCTTAAACCCATAATGCCTAAACTTGGGTCCGGCTCGTTATCAAACCCTTCCCGCTGAACGGTTAAGTTGATAAACACAATGCGTACATAAGCCAAAACAGTACAGGCCGCAGCATTTAATCCCAAAGTATCGTAAAAAACATCAACCGTTAAACCAGTTAAAAAGGCCAACAAAAACAACAGAACGTTGGGCGTATTAAAAGGCAGCAGCATAATAAACAGGATGTATATATACGGAACAGCCAGGTTATAATAACCCATGTTTTTCAGCAAAAACACTTGCAGAAAAATCAGCGCCACAAAGCGAATCAGATTTACTAAAATTACGCGTCCCATTTAGTCGGTTTTGTTTTGCGCTTCCAGAGCTTTTTGTTCTTTGGCCAGCAAATTATTAACTACATATACGTACTGAAGGGTCGAAAAATCAGTGGTTAGTTGTACTTCCAGATTCAAAAAACTATCACCACCCTTAATGTCGGTTTGCGTTACCTGCCCAATTTCCAAACCGGCAGGAAACAGGGAGTATCCGGAGGTAACCACCTTTGCACCTTTTTTGATGACAATATGATTGGGAATATCTTTCAGAATTGCCAGATGGGGGTTATAATTCCCATCACCCCAAACCAGCGAACCAATATTTCCATCTACACTGGCACTAACGCGAGAATCGCTATGCAGCAAAGATTGTACGGTAGAGAAATTTTCTGACACATTTAAAACAACACCCACAATTCCGTTAGAACTAATTACCCCCATGCCCTTTTCTATGCCATGCCGGCTACCGCGATTAATGGTGATGTAGTTGTTTTTTTGACGGATGGAGTTATTCACCACTTTGGCCACAATATAATCATATTGACGCTTGCCGCTGGTATCAGTTACGGTACGCCGTTCAATGCTATCGTTAAAATAAGAGGATTTCAGCTGATTGTTTAGCCGTGCATTTTCAGCTGCCAAACGATCATTGGTTTCTGCCAGGCTCAAATAGCTGGTTAACGAATTTACTTGTTCATACGCCAGCCCGACAACCTGGTTAGAAGAATTCCAAGCACTTGCCCGCTGATAAGAGTTATTATTAACCAACAAAACAAATGAAAGAATCAGAAAGATAATCAACATAAAAAATGCGTTGTACTTACTGATAAAGAGCCAGAGGTTACGCATTTGATGGAATTTTATTTAGTTAAAAAATGCCGGCAAAAGGTTTTGTAATTTCTTACAATACACAACCTTTTACCGACAACAAAGTAATTATTGCATTAAAAATTTGAATCCGCCGATGTTTTTCAAGGCGATACCGGTACCCCGTACTACAGCCCGTAATGGATCTTCGGCTACGTGCACCGGAAGCTTGGTTTTAGAAGCCACACGCTTATCCAGACCACGTAGCAAAGCGCCACCACCGGTTAAATAGATTCCGGTTTGATAAATATCAGCCGAAAGCTCTGGCGGAGTAATTTCCAGTGCCTTTAAAATAGCCTCTTCAATTTTAGAGATAGACTTATCCAGGCAATGGGCAATTTCAGTGTATGATACAGTAATCTGTTTAGGCACACCGGTCATTAAATCACGACCCTGAACGGCAAAATCAGCCGGCGGATCAGAAAGTTCAGGCAAAGCCGAACCTACTTCGATTTTAATTTTCTCGGCCGTACGGTCACCAATCATGATGTTATGCTGACGGCGGATGTATTGAACAATATCGCTATCAAAATTATCTCCGGCAACGCGGATAGATTGGTCGCATACAATTCCCGAAAGAGCAATTACGGCAATTTCAGTGGTACCACCACCAATATCGATAATCATGTTTCCCATGGGCTCTTCCACGTCAATGCCAATACCTACCGCCGCAGCCATAGGCTCGTGGATAAGATAAACTTCTTTAGCACCGGCAATTTCGGCTGAGTCACGAACGGCCCGTTTTTCTACCTCGGTAATGCCCGAAGGGATACAGATGACCATCCGTAAAGAAGGGAAAAACCAGCCTTTACCATTGTTGATCATTTTGATCATTCCACGAATCATATGCTCGGCAGCGTTAAAGTCGGCTATTACTCCGTCTTTCAAAGGCCGTACCGTACGGATATTATCGTGGGTTTTACCTTCCATTTGCATGGCTTGGCGTCCAATGGCAATAATTTTAGTAGTTGTGCGGTCAAAGGCCACAATGGATGGTTCATCAACCACCACTTTATCATTATGTATTATCAGGGTATTTGCCGTACCCAGATCAATTGCAATCTCTTGTGTAAACCAGTTGAATAAGCCCATTCTTAAATTTCCTTGTAAAAAGTACGCAAAGTTAAATTCCTTTTTGTTAATCTCATGTTTTTCTTGCAGTTAGGATCAAAAATATTTTGCCGTAGAGCAAACAATCTTTCCATAACGCATTTATGATTTAAATATTCTTTATGAATCTCCATTTTAATGTTTAAAATGGCGCACCCCGGTGGTAACCATTCCAATACCTTTCTGATTGGCCATATCAATAGATTCCTGATCTTTAATAGAACCTCCAGGTTGTAAAACCATTGTGATGCCGGCATCTGCCGCAATCTCTACGCAGTCTGGAAATGGGAAAAAGGCGTCTGATGCCATTACAGAACCTTCCAGTTCAAAATGGAAGGCTTTTGCTTTGGCTATGGCTTGTTGTAAAGCATCCACCCGCGAAGTTTGACCTACACCACTGGCAACCAAACGGGCATTTTTTGCCAAAACAATGGTATTTGATTTAGTATGTTTTACCAACTTATTGGCAAAAACCAAGTCTTTCAATTCCTGCGAATTAGCTTTCCTATCGGTAACCGGAGTCATTTGCTCTACCCCTTCCATACTCTGATCCTTATCCTGTTCTATTACCCCGTTAAGCAAAGTTTTAAATTGTTTTACGGGCAGTTGTACGGGATTTCGCTTTAATAAGATACGATTTTTTTTACCTGAGAGAATAGTTTGTGCCTCTTCAGAAAAATCGGGAGCGATCAACACTTCAAAGAATAAATTATTGATCTCGGCAGCTGTTTCTTTATCTACCGTACGGTTGCAAATAAGCACCCCGCCAAAAGCCGAAACCGGATCACAAGCCAAAGCTTCTTTCCAGGCATCGGTTAAATTATCACGAGAAGCCACGCCGCAGGCATTGGTATGTTTTAAAATGGCGAAAGTAGGTTCTTCAAATTCATCAATCAAAGCCACGGCGGCATCAATATCTACCAGGTTATTGTAAGAAAGTTCTTTGCCATTCAATTTTTGGAACATGGCATCCAGATCGCCATAAAAAACGCCTTGTTGATGTGGATTTTCGCCATAGCGCAAGGTTTTTGTCTGGAGATCGCTCTGTTTGAAAACCGTTAAAGGATCTGTCTGATTAAAATAATTGAAAATATGGGTATCGTAATGCGAGGATACGTTAAAGGCTTTACGGGCAAAATCACGGCGCTGAGCCAAAGTGGTATAACCGGCATTTTCGGCCAGGATATTTGT
>DASQIU010000061.1:0-18758 GCA_035631395.1 Daejeonella sp.
TCGCCTTTTGCTTTTATTGGAATGAGACGTGAATATTACGTCTCTACCAATTTAATTTAATCGTATCTGCGTCGGCCGTTGCTGCTGGACCGTTCTTCACGGCGTTTTCCGGAAAAATCACGGAACCCTCCATTACTGCCACCAGACTGCTTGTTTCTATCGCGACGTTCACGGAAAGAGCCTCCTGAGCTGCGTTCACGGCTTCCACCACGACGTTCTCTGGAGCCCGAGCCGCCTTCACGGTCGCCAGCCAGTTCAATCCGTACTGCACGGCCTTGGTAATCTACCGATTGGAAAGCCTGCTGTACTTGATTTACCTGAGAATCTTCTACTTCAAAGAATGTGAAAACACCTTTTAAGTCGATTTTGCCAATGCTTTTTCCGCTAATACGTGCATTATTGCAAATAAAGCCCAGCATATCTCCGCGGGTAAAATCATCTACCGAACCTAAGTTCATAAACAGACGGGTGTATCCGGCGCTGGTGCTTGATCTGAAAGAACGGTCACCACGGTCGCCACGTTCACCACGCTCTTCATGAGCCGGAGCGTTTAAATCAGGGGAGTTTTGGTAATATTCCAGGAATCGGTTAAATTCCAAAGAAGCAAAGCGTTTAATCAGCTCTTCTTTTTCCAGGTTTTTAAACTCATCCATAATCCGCGGAAGATATTGATCAATCTGTTCCTCGTTTACTTCTACGTTATGTACTTTATGTATCAGGGCAAAAAGTTGTTTTTCGCAAACGTCAAATCCGTTCGGGATTTCAGCTTTGGTAAACTGTTTGCCTATAACTCGTTCAATCTGGCGTATTTTGCCAAGTTCTTTGGAGTTGATGATAGCGATAGAAACACCGGTTTTACCAGCACGGGCAGTACGACCGCTGCGGTGAGTATAGTTTTCTATTTCATCGGGCAGTGAATAATTAATAACGTGAGTTACATTATTCACGTCGATACCGCGGGCCGCAACATCAGTAGCGATTAATAATTGCAAACTTCTATCGCGGTAGCGTTTCATTACCTTATCGCGTTGCTGCTGAGATAAATCTCCATGCAAGGAATCGGCATTGTAGCCATCTTTAATTAAAGCTTCGGCAATTTCCTGAGTTTCAATTTTGGTACGGCAAAATACGATACCAAAAATCTCAGGATTAAAATCAACGATACGTTTAAAGGCAGCGTATTTATCGCGGGCACGCACCACATAATATTCGTGGTTGATATTGGCATTGCCCGTGTTTTTGGTGCCCATGGTTAATTCATGCGGATCGGTCATGTATTTTTTGGCGATCCGGCGAACTTCGGCAGGCATGGTAGCTGAAAACAACCAGGTTTTTTTCTCTTCCGGAGTGGTGGATAAAATCTGGTCGATATCTTCCTGAAAGCCCATGTTGAGCATTTCATCGGCTTCGTCTAAAACCACGTATTTTACCTGGCTAAAATCAATCGCTTTGCGGTTAATAATATCCAGCATACGGCCGGGCGTGGCTACTACAATTTGTACGCCGCGTTTAATCTGGCGTAACTGGTCTGAAATGTTTGCACCACCATAAACCGCAACAACGTTAACGTTTTGCATGTTTTTGGAAAATTTTTTCACGTCATTGGCAATCTGTAAACACAGTTCGCGGGTTGGACATAAAATCAGTGCTTGTGGATAATTTACGTTGAAGTCCAGTAATTCTAATAATGGCAGGCCAAAGGCTGCCGTTTTACCGGTTCCTGTTTGAGCTAATCCGACAAAATCGTTGCTGCCTGAAAGTAATACCGGGATGGCTTGTTCCTGGATCGGTGTGGGATTAGAAAATCCCAGTTCAGTTATGGCATTAACAATATCATGACGGATACCCAGAGTACTAAATGGGTTCATGATAATCTTTAAATTCTAACAAAATTATTAGAAAGCGCAAAGGTAGAAAAATAATTATGATATATTGGAGGCTTTTTTTATAAAAAAATGGTTTATAATGAAAAAGAATAAGCGGTTTGCTTTGTAAATCAGTGGATTGCTGAAAATAAAAACTGTTTAAGCTATTCTGAAAGCGGTTTCTTGGAAAAAATATGAATTAAAATTTGGGTAGATAACAGCATTTTTATTTGCTCTGCTCTAATTGATCAATATCCATATTGGTCAGATTCTGAACATTATGGGTAATTTTCTGAAGGTTCCAATTCCACCATTTTAATTTTAGAAGTCTTGTAATGATATCGTCCGAAAATCGCTTCTTTATTTCTTTGGCTGGATTACCGCCAACAATTGTATAGGGCTCTACGTCTTTAATTACGGTTGAGTTTGTGGCAATTATGGCTCCGTCTCCAATGTTTACACCGGCCATAATGGTTGCATTGTAACCTATCCAAACATCATTGCCAATTTTAAGGTCGCCTTTTTGGGGATATTCCTTTCCCTCCATGGCATTTTCCCAGCCATTTCCAAAAATAGCGAAAGGATAAGTGGTTAAGGCTTGCGTCAAATGATTTGCCCCGTTCATAATAAACTTTACGTCAGAGGCAATCATGCAAAATTTCCCGATTATGAGTTTATCGCCAACAAAATCAAAATGATACTTCACGTTTTTTTCGAAGTTTTCAACGTTTTCAAAATCATCGTAATAAGTATAGTCGCCAACTATTATATTCGGATTTTTGACAATGTTTTTCAGAAAACAAAGCCTTTCGTAATTCTCAAGTGGAAACTTTAGGTCTTTATTGGGGCCTGTCATTTTTGATTTGGTGGTGGAGTATGTAAAAAAACTAACGCAACCGATCCGCTGATTTGATCAGCTTTTCGTCTTTGCGGATGCCTTTGATGGCCAGCATCATAAATAAAATAGCCAGAGAAGGCAGGAGAATGCCAATGCCGTAATTATCGATCTTCAGGGCTATGCCGGTAAAAACCTGTTTGGCGGTTTGGGCCAGCCAGAAACAATAGGCCACAATAGCTACAATGGCGGCATAGCAAACCAGTATTTGTTTAGGGCGGTTGCGATATAAAAAGATGGCCACAAATGGGATCAAGGCCAGAATAACAGTGGCTACAGTTAAAAGTAAAAATGCCTGGTTTTGCACTACTTGTCCGCCGGTATGTTCGTACAGGCCGGTTACTTTCATCACTTTTGCGGCTCCGTTCACATCCAAAACCTGGATGATGGGAAATAAGAACAAGCTGAATATAGCGGCAGTGGCAAAAAATAACCAGATAGTTTGTATTCGTTGTAGCATAATTTAAGATTAAAGATTAAGATTTTAGCAAATATAAAAGGCCTGAAGCAGGACACAAAGAATTTGCCATTTTTGTTGTTCCAAGCCTTTTGTGCTCTGCCCTTTGCTAATTACCTTTGCCCTTGTGAATAATACACATCGATATTTTATTGAGCTGGCTTTTAATGGGTCGAAATATCACGGCTGGCAGATCCAAAAGAACGCCATTTCAGTGCAGGAAATTCTGAATAAGGCATTATCTACACTTTTGCGGCAGCCTATAGAAACGGTAGGCTGCGGCCGTACCGATACAGGAGTGCATGCCACCCAATTGTATGCTCATTTTGATACTTCGGAAGAAATAGATACCCGGGAAGGGCGTTTTAACTTTCGCTTAAATTCCCTGCTACCTTATGATCTGACGGTAAAGCGCATCATCAAAGTGGCACCAGATGCGCATGCCCGTTTTGATGCCATCCGCCGTTCTTATCAATATCATGTTCATTTTTATAAAGATCCGTTCAGGCATGAACGTTCCTGGTTATTGCGTGAGCAGCCAGATATGGAGTTGATGAATCAGGCAGCTCAAATCCTGTTAGAATACCGGGATTTTAGTTGTTTCAGCCGCTCCAATACGCAAACTTTTACCAATAATTGCGTGATCAATTTGGCCCAATGGGTGGAAATAGAAAATGGAATAGTGTTTCATATTTCGGCAGACCGTTTTTTGCGCAATATGGTCAGGGCGATTGTAGGCACTTTGATGGAAGTAGGAAAGCGTAAAATTAAGCCCGAAGATATCCGTCAAATTATTGAAAGTAAAAACCGTTCGAATGCCGGCGCCTCAGTTCCGGCCTGCGGTTTGTATCTTACCGAAGTGGTTTATCCTTATCCTTTGTAGGGATTTTAGTTCACTGGTATATTATCCCAAATAGAAAAATTAAAAATCCATAATGGCTAAAGTAAGCGGAAAAGCAGTTGATGTAAATTTGTTAAGGCGGGTGTTTAAATATGTGCGGCCTTACCGCGGTATATTTATGTGGTCGGTGGTGCTAACGATTACACTGGCTATTCTGGCCCCACTCAGACCCTTGCTGATTGAGCATACCTTAGACCGTTTTATTGTAAATAATGACAGTTCCGGTTTGTGGCGCATGACCATGATCATGATCGCTTTGCTGTTGCTGCAAACCTTGGTTCAATATTTCCATACTTTTTTAACTAATACCCTGGGGCAGTCGGTTATTAAAGATCTGCGCATTAACGTATTTAATCATATCAGCAGCCTCCGTTTAAAATATTTCGACCGCACACCTATTGGTCAGTTAATTACCCGTACGGTTTCTGATCTGGAAACCATAGCCGATATATTTTCTGAAGGGATGATCCAGATTATCGGCGATATTTTGCAGGTAGTGGCCATTATTGCGGTAATGCTTTACACCGACTGGAAACTGACCCTGATTGTGCTGGTGCCTATGCCGCTTCTAATATTTGCTTCTTATATTTTTAAAGAAGCCATCAAGTCGGCTTTCCAGGAAGTACGGGCCCAGGTTTCGCATCTAAATACTTTTTTGCAGGAACATATTACCGGCATGAGCATTATCCATTATTTCGCCCGGGAAAAGCAGGAAATGCGCAAGTTTAAAGACATTAATGCCCGGCACCGCGATGCCCACATTCGCTCCAATTGGTATTATTCTATTTTCTTTCCGGTAGTAGAGATCATTTCGGCTGTTTCTGTGGGTTTACTGGTTTGGTACGGCTCCAAATCTATTTTGGCCAATACCATTTCGCCGGGTGTAGTGGTGGCTTTTATTATGTACATCAACATGTTGTTCCGTCCTATCCGCGAGCTGGCCGATAAATTCAATACCCTGCAAATGGGGATGGTGGGCGCAGAGCGGATTTTTAATGTACTGGACACCAACGAGAAAACAGAAAATAATGGTCACCTGCATCCGGAAAACATGCAGGGGAAAATTGAATTTAAAAACGTTTGGTTTGCATATAACGATGAAAACTGGGTTTTAAAAGATATTTCTTTTGTAGTGAAACCCGGTGAAACCCTGGCCCTGGTGGGTGCTACCGGTGCCGGTAAATCTTCTACCATTAATATTCTGAACCGTTTTTATGAGGTAGGCAAAGGAAGCGTTAAAATTGATGATGTAGATATCCATCAATATGAGCTGGGTTATCTGCGTTCTAAAATTGCTACGGTTTTACAGGACGTTTTTTTATTTTCTGACACTATTGCCAATAATATCAATCTGAACAATGAAGTCATTTCTCGCGAAAGATTGATCGCGGCAGCAAAAGATGTGGGCGCCCATGAATTTATAGAACGCCTTCCTGGAGCTTATGATTATAACGTAATGGAGCGGGGCGCCACTTTATCGGTAGGGCAGGCTCAGCTCATTTCTTTTATCAGGGCTTTGGTTTATGATCCTAAAATTTTGGTTTTGGATGAGGCTACTTCTTCGGTAGATACTGAAACCGAAATATTGATTCAGCAGGCCATTAATAAATTGATGCAGGGCCGAACCTCTATTGTGATTGCCCACCGTTTATCTACCATCCAAAATGCTGATAAGATTATTGTTTTGGATCATGGCGAGATCAAAGAGATGGGTTCGCATCAGGAATTGCTTCGCTTAAACGGGTATTATAAGCGTTTGTATGAATTGCAATTCAACTCTAGTGGGATTGCCAAAACCTTATAGAATCTGCTTCTGCTGCATGGTTCGACAAGCTCACCATGACCAAGAGGCATCACGCTGAAGCACTGTCCGTCACGCTGAGCTTGTCGAAGCGTGGCATCAAATATGAATCGGAACTTACCATGGTCTTCAAGAGCTTCATTGCACCATTTTATTAGCACAGGTCGAGCTGGCAAATGCTTCCGGTTTGGCTTTAAAAACAAATCCCATACTTAAAATATAACCCATGGCCTCGTGTAGGGCTTGGTTTGATTTAAACATGGGGTTGGTGTTAATGTCGGCGTGTACTTCCAGGTCAACATCATACAAATCCAAAAGATCGCATAAGGCATAAGCGCATTCAATAGATTTTTGTACTTCGGTTAGCATGCGTTCTTTGATGCTCATGATTTGGTTGGAGCGCTCTTGGTGGATGTACATAAAACCGCCTTTTTGTTCTCGCAGAAAAACAATGACGGTAGCAAAATCGATATTTAAACCTTTCACCTGCGAGTCGGTGCCGATACAAACTTTGAGCTTGTTGCCCAGTTTGAACTCTCTTTCGATGGTGTGCTCCACCTCAACCAGCAGGGTCTTTTGAATAACTTCTCCGTTAAATTTTTTCCAGCTCATACAGTGATGTGAAAAGGTAAACAGATATTATACAGTGTGTTATGGTAAAGATAAAGTATTGGAAAATAGCACTGATATAATTGATGTTAAATAATTGTTAAGTATTGAGATTTCGATTGAAAACATGCTAAAATCATTCCAAAAGTTTGATTATCAACTATTGTCCTTGAGTCAGGATAATTTAGACGTCCGTTATGACGTTCATTTATGTGGAACGACAAACGAAAGACGAAAATCGAACGAAACAGAACCCGGGAGGACTTGTTTAACCTAATTCACAATAACCGAAATAATGATGAGCACTTTTTCAGAATTACAGCAAGAGTTAATGCTATTGTGGAATAGCCGGATCAAGAATATCAAGGGATTAAAAGAAACAGGCCGGCATTTTAATAAGCCACTAAGTTATATGATTGACCGTTCACAGAGGAATTATTACCTGATGATGGAAGATATGAAAAAGCAAATGCGCCTGGTGCAAAAACAGGTGAGTGTTTTGCAGGAGGATATCAACGGGGTGTTGAAGCGGGTTAATCCAGACAAGAAAAAGCCAGGGAGTGGTGAGATACAGCTTTCAAAATAAAAAGAGCCTTGCAAAATATTAAACAAGATTTTGCAAGGCTCTACTTTTAATTAGCTAACCAGTTTTTTGTATCGGATACGGTGAGGAGTAATATCTCCGGTACGTTTTTTACGGTTTTCTTCGTATTCAGAGTAGTTCCCTTCAAAAAAGTAAACCTGCGAATCGCCTTCAAAGGCCAGGATATGGGTGCAAATTCTGTCCAGGAACCAGCGGTCGTGCGAAATGATTACGGCACAGCCACCAAAATTTTCCAAACCTTCTTCCAAGGCTCGTAAAGTATTTACGTCGATATCGTTGGTAGGCTCATCCAGTAAAAGCACGTTCGAGCTTTTCTTTAAGGTGATGGCCAGGTGCACGCGGTTACGCTCCCCACCCGATAAAACGCCTATTTTCTTCTGTTGATCAGCTCCGTTGAAATTGAACTTGGAAACATAAGCTCTGGAGTTTATGGGGCGGTTCCCCAATACAATGGTTTCATGGCCATCGGTGATGTTTTCCCAAACTGATTTTTCAGGGTTCAGATCGCCATGCAGCTGATCTACATAACCCAGGGCTACGGTCTCTCCAACTTTAAAAGTTCCGGCATCGGGTGTTTCCTGTCCGGTAATAAGTCTGAATAAAGTGGTTTTCCCCGCTCCGTTGGGCCCAATAATGCCCACAATCCCGGCAGGAGGTAAAGAGAAGTTCAGATCTTCAAACAATATTTTATCGCCATAAGCTTTGCTTACGCCTTGTGCTTCAATAACCACATTACCCAAACGCGGACCCGGCGGAATAAACAATTCTAGTTTGTCTTCGCGTTCGCGATTTTCTTCCGAAGCTAGTTTTTCATAATTGGCTAAACGGGCTTTAGATTTGGCGTGACGAGCTTTGGGAGCCATGCGCACCCATTCCAACTCACGTTCCAGGGTTTTTTGGCGTTTGCTTTCCGTTTTTTCTTCAGCCGCCAGGCGTTTAGCTTTTTGATCCAGCCAGGATGAATAATTACCTTTCCATGGAATACCTTCGCCGCGGTCAAGTTCCAGGATCCAGCCGGCTACATTATCTAAGAAGTAACGGTCGTGGGTTACGGCAATCACGGTTCCCGGGTATTGTTTTAAGTGCTGTTCCAGCCAGTCAATACTTTCGGCGTCTAAGTGGTTGGTAGGCTCATCCAATAATAAAACATCAGGCTGTTGCAGTAATAAACGACAAAGCGCCACCCTGCGGCGTTCTCCTCCTGACAAAGTGGCAATTTTGGTTTCCGGCTCCGGACAGCGCAACGCATCCATGGCTCTTTCTAATTTTGAATCCAGTTCCCAAGCGCCTACGGCATCAATCTGGTCTTGCAATTCGCCCTGACGAGCCATCAGTTTGTCCATCTCGTCGGGGTTTTCATAAACCTCGGGTAAACCAAATTTTTCGTTGATCTCTTCGTATTCTTTCAGGATGGCGGTAATGGAGGCTACGCCTTCTTCAACTACTTCACGTACCGTTTTTTCGTCGTCTAATTTGGGCTCCTGGGCTAAATATCCTACTGTATAGCCCGGAGAGAACACTACTTCGCCCTGATAAGCGGTATCTAAACCGGCAATAATTTTTAATAGAGAAGATTTTCCGGAACCATTTAAACCGATCACGCCGATTTTGGCCCCATAAAAAAAAGAGAGATAAATATTTTTTAGAACCTGTTTTTGAGGCGGGTAAATCTTATTTACACCTGCCATCGAAAAAATTATCTTTTCGTCTGCCATGGAATCACATATTAATGCCCAAATATCGCTCAAATAAGTCAAAAAGGTGTCAACTTTGTTTTATGGAAGACAGTGTTTATCTTTTGCCATTAAATGGCGCAATTGTTGATAAATTTGTTGGAGTTAGCTCTGATCAGTTCATCCAATATTTGATAGATTAGAGCGTTTAAAGCAAGAAGGGAAACCAAATGGAAGCAAAATTTTCACCACGTGTAAAGGATGTGATTTCATATAGCAGAGAAGAAGCGCTGCGTTTGGGTCATGATTACATAGGTACAGAACATTTATTGTTGGGTCTGATCCGGGAAGGAGATGGCATGGCGATAAAAATTTTGAAGAATGCGGGAGTGGATACCGCCCGTTTACGTCGTTCTGTGGAGGATGCGGTGAAGGGAACATCCAGCACTACGGTGAATCTGGGAAATATCCCGTTAACCAAGCAGGCGGAGAAGGTATTGAAAATAACTTATCTGGAAGCCAAGATATTTAAAAGCGATGTAATTGGTACGGAGCATTTGTTGCTATCCATTTTACGGGATGAGGATAACATTGCTTCGCAGATATTGCTGCAATACAATGTTAATTACGACGTGTTTAAAGCCGAGGTAGAGAATAACCGCGACTTTAGAGATGAGGCTCCGGGATCTGCTGCCGGGGATGAAGATTTCCGCGAAGAGGAAAGTTTTAATCAGCCTAAAAAAGTATCGGATATAAAATCTAAAACTCCGGTTCTGGATAATTTTGGTCGGGATCTAACCCGTGCCGCTGAAGAAGGTAAGCTGGATCCGATCGTAGGTCGTGAAAAAGAAATAGAACGTGTGTCACAAATTTTATCACGCCGTAAAAAGAACAACCCTATTTTAATTGGTGAACCTGGCGTAGGTAAATCAGCCATTGCCGAAGGTTTGGCCCTCCGTATTGTTCAGCGTAAAGTATCCAGGGTTTTATTCAATAAACGAGTAGTTACCCTTGATCTGGCTTCGCTGGTGGCCGGTACTAAATATCGTGGCCAGTTTGAAGAACGCATGAAAGCGGTAATGAACGAACTGGAAAAATCTCCGGATGTGATCCTCTTTATTGATGAAATCCATACCATAGTTGGGGCAGGAGGGGCTTCCGGATCATTGGATGCTTCAAACATGTTTAAACCAGCTTTGGCCCGTGGAGAGATTCAATGCATCGGGGCCACCACATTAGACGAATATCGCCAGTACATTGAAAAAGATGGCGCTTTAGACCGTCGTTTTCAAAAAGTAATGGTTGAACCGGCCACTCCTGACGAAACCATCGAGATATTAAATCGCATTAAGGAAAAATATGAAGAGCATCACGGCGTAACTTATACCGATGAGGCCATTAAAGCCTGTGTGAATTTGACTGCCCGATATATTACGGATCGGTTTTTACCGGATAAAGCCATTGATGCTTTAGATGAATCCGGTTCCCGGGTACACCTCACCAATATTCATGTACCTGAAAAGATCATCGATATTGAGCAAAAGATCGAAGATATCAAGGTAGAAAAGAATAAAGTGGTACGCAGCCAGAAATATGAAGAAGCGGCTAAACTGCGTGATACCGAAAAACATTTGCTGGAGGAATTGGAAAAAGCTAAAACCGAATGGGAAGCCGAAACCAAAACTAAGCGATATACTGTAACCGAAGATAATGTGGCCGAAGTGGTTTCCATGATGACTGGCATACCGGTTCAGCGGGTTGGTCAAACAGATAGTCAGAAGTTACTGAATATGTTTGATGTGATGAGTACCCACATTATTGGCCAGGAAGATGCCGTAAGGAAATTGACCAAAGCTATTCAACGTACCCGGGCCGGATTAAAAGATCCTAAAAAACCAATTGGCTCTTTTATTTTCCTGGGACCAACCGGGGTGGGTAAAACCGAGCTGGCTAAAGAATTAGCCCGATTCATGTTCGACAGCGAAGATGCCCTGATCCAGGTGGATATGAGTGAGTACATGGAAAAATTTGCCGTATCCAGATTGGTTGGCGCTCCTCCGGGATATGTGGGTTATGAAGAAGGCGGACAGCTTACCGAAAAAGTAAGACGTAAACCGTATTCTGTAATTCTTCTGGATGAGATCGAGAAAGCGCACCCGGATGTGTTCAACATTCTTTTACAAGTATTAGATGAAGGACAATTAACCGATAGTCTGGGCCGCAAAGTGGATTTCAGAAACACCATTGTGATCATGACTTCCAATATTGGTGCCCGCCAGTTGAAAGATTTTGGACAGGGAGTTGGTTTTACCACCGCTGCCAGATCTAGCCAAGCGGACGCACATTCACGCAGTGTGATTGAAAATGCTCTCAAGCGTGCTTTTGCCCCCGAGTTTTTAAACAGGGTGGATGACGTAATTGTATTTAACTCATTAGGAAAAGAAGAAATCTTCAAAATTATTGATCTGGAATTGAAATATCTGTTCGACCGGATCAAAGGTTTGGGTTATGAGATCCGATTAACCGATGCCGCCAAAGAATTTATAGCCGATAAAGGATATGATTCTAATTTTGGCGCCCGTCCGTTAAAAAGAGCTATTCAGAAATACCTGGAAGACCCCATTGCCGAAGAAATTTTGAAAGGCGAATTGACCGAAGGTGATACCATGGAAGTGGATTACGATAAAGAAAAAGAAGAGATCCGCATCCAGGGCCGCCCGAAGGGAAAAAAGATGAAAGAAGAAAAAAAGGAAGAAAAGAAAGAGGAATAAATTCTTCCGGACTTTGAAAAAACAAGTAAAGAGGGTATCGCGAGAGTGATACCCTCTTTTTTGTGCTTGCTAAGCTTATTTTCTAGCAGACGCAGAGTTTTTTCGCAAAGAGCATAAAGTTTTTTTTGCTTTCTGCGTTATTCTTAGCGCCTTTGCGTGATTAATGTGAGGAAAAGGTGCAAAAAAAGAGGCTGCCTTTATTACAGACAGCCTCCAATATCCCGATAGGAAAAGAGATGGAAATTCTCTTAAACCTATTTTTCTATTCCTAATTCTTGCATCACTTCCATGCTTACTCCGGTAGTAGAGTAACCTCCGTCGTGGAAAAGGTTTTGCATGGTTACCATGCGGGTCAGGTCAGAGAATAAGGTAATACAGTAATCAGCGCATGATTGGGCATCGGCATTGCCCAGCGGAGCAATGGCATCAGCAAAATCATAAAAATCGCCAAAGCCTTTAATTCCGGTTCCGGCAGTAGTTTTGGTTGGCGACTGGGAAACGGTGTTGATCCGTACTTTTTTCTCTAACCCATAGTGATAACCAAAGCTGCGGGCAATAGATTCCAGCATTGCTTTAATATCAGCCATATCGGTATAGAACGGATAGGTACGCTGAGCAGCCATATAAGTTAAGGCAACCACGCTACCGCCTTCGGCAATAGCATCTAGTTTTTTGGCTACAGCCAGCATTTTATGAAAAGATAAGGCCGAAACATCGATACCTTTCATGAAATAATCATAGTTAGACTCGGTATAAGGAATGTTTTTACGGATGTTAACGCTCATGCCGATAGAGTGCAACATGAAATCGATTTTTCCTCCCAAAATTTCCTGGGCCTGAGTATATAAATTAGCCAGATCATCCACATTGGTGGCATCAGCAGGGATTATTTGCGAACCGGTTTTTTCGGCCAATTTGTTGATCTCGCCCATGCGCATGGCAATAGGTGCATTGGTTAAAACAAATGTAGCACCTTCTTCATGAGCCTTTTCGGCCACTTTCCAGGCAATGGAGTTTTGATCTAATGCGCCGGTAATGATACCGCGTTTACCTTTCAGTAAGTTATACATAGTATATAGTTTTAAATGTAATTTCTGTTTTTATGGGGTCGAAAGTATAAATTTAAATGCAAATAGTAGGATTAATCCTAAATTCAAGTAGCTCCCGAGCATTTTGTAAAGCCGATTCGCCAGGGTTTTCCCCACTCAGCATTTTAGCAATCTCCAGGGTTCGTTCTTCCTGATCCAACATTTTGATATTGCTCAGGGTACGATCTTGCCGCTCATCTTTATAAACCCGGAAATGCGTGTGGCCTTTGCTGGCTATCTGCGGCAAATGGGTAATAGCAATTACCTGCATATTGGTCGACATTTTTTCCATGATACTGCCCACTTTTAACGCAATTTCGCCCGAAATTCCGGTGTCAATTTCATCAAAAATAATGGTAGGCAAGGAAGTATGGCGGGCAATCAGTGATTTGATGCTGAGCATTAATCGGGATAATTCCCCCCCTGAAGCTACCTTATTCATTGGCAAAGGTTCCTGGCCTTTATTGGCACTGAAAAGAAATTGTACCCGGCTTAATCCCGTATCCGAAAGCTGATCTTCCGGTTTTAATTCGTTCTGAATTTTTAATACCGCATGCGGCATGCCAGCCTCGCTTAAAGTTTGTTGTGCCTGTTTTTCTATCTCCGGAATAATATTCAGTCGGTTTTTATGGAGATGTTGAGCTAAACTAAGTAGCTCTTCATTTAGCTTTTTACTTTCAGCTTCCAATTTTTCCATTTCCTCATCAGCAAATAAAATTGAATTTAATTTTTCTGATAAAGATTCCTTCAGCTCCAGTAATTCCTCTATGTTGCTAACGTGGTGTTTCTTTTGTAAAGTATATAGGATGTTCAGGCGCTCGTTAATTTCCGAAGATCTAGATTCATTGATCTGGGTAAGCTGTTCAATGCGTTCGGTTTCTGAGGCAATATCTTTGATCTCGATCAGGCTGCTGCGCAAGCGTTCAGCCAGTTCCGTAATTTCCGGATTGTATTTTTCTGCCTGTTGCAAATATTGCAAGGCATCTTTTAGCTGGGCAAGGGCCGCTTGCTCCTGATCTGTTAAGGCAAAAACGGCGGCGGCTAAACTGCGTTTAATTTCTTCGGCATGGTTTAATACATCCAGTTCTTGTTCCAAATGAGTTTGTTCATCTGGCTGGAGTTTGGCACTTTCCAATTCATCAAACTGAAACTGATAATAATTCAGGTCAGCTTTTGACTGCCGATTATCTGCAATGAGTTGTTTTAAATGCGAAACCGTTTTGCGGTAGGTATGATAAGTGTTTTTGTATTGATTTAATAGTTGCTGGTTTCCGGCTACCACATCCAGTACCGAAAGCTGAAAAGCCTCGTTGTTAATTTCGATGGTTGCCTGCTGGGAATGGATATCGATCAGCTTTTCGCCTAGTTGTTTGAGCGTGTTCAGATTTACCGGGGTATCATTAATAAAAGCCCTGGATTTACCATCGGCCGAAATTTCGCGGCGCAACACCGTTTCCTGATCATAATCCAGATCTTGTTCCTTGAAAAAATCTTCCAGATGAAATCCGGAAACATGGAATATACCTTCTATCACGCATTTTTTTTGCTGATTGAAGAAGTATTTACTTTCGGCTCGCTGGCCTAAAATAAGCGCCAAGGCCCCTAATATGATCGATTTTCCGGCGCCTGTTTCGCCGGTTAGAATGTTCAGGTCAGCTGAAAATGAAATATCCAGGTTATCGATTAAGGCGTAATTGCGAATGGAAAGTTTCTGTAGCATAATCTGGAGGCTAAATTAGCATAACCCGGGAGCTTTTTAAAATCGTTTACAAATTGATCTTGTTGACAAGCTTCATGTATCAGGTTATCGTTATCTCTTTTTCAGTATTTCATATTTATTGGCATTAGCCGGATCCATGCTTGTTAAAATACTGTAGGCTTTTTGCTTATCCGCGGCAGCTGCGGTACTTAAAAGATTGACCATTTCATCCGCTTTAGCGGTAAAAAACAATTGCGGAAGCATAGAGCCCTGCTTTTGCCGGTCGGTTTTGGCCAGTTGAGTTAAAGTGGTCAGAATATTTTTTTTCGCTTTCGCTTGATTCTCTGCCATCAAATCCAAACCATTGCGATGATATTCGTACAAGCTTTCGCGAACGGTGTTATAGCTTTTGTTGGATAAATTTTCTGCTAACCAGTAGCGGTTGCGGAAACCTTCAAAAGCTTTCCAGCCTTTGCCCGAAATATTTTGCGCATTATTAACTACTGTCTGGGCCTTGGCAAAATAAGGACTGCCGCCCAATTTAGAAAAGGTATCGTAATCTAAACCGGTAATGATATAGGCATAATAAGCTAAAATGGCCGTCAGATTTTGAGTATGATTCTGATCAGAAAAATCCAGAGGCTGGCCTTCAGCATAATTGAAATCAAAATCCTTATCATTAATATTTAAAATGGTGCTGTTATAAGTGGTTCCATAAACCGGGCGGCTGGATTGGATTTGAGCCTCGGCTTTAAAATTGTTGGCTCCATTCCATTCGTTAATGGTGATGATGAAATTGCAATCAATGCGTTCCTGAGTTTGTAATGCTTCTGAGGCCCAGCGCCGACTATTTAGAAAATCTTGTATTGCATTTTCCAAAGTCTGAAAGACCCTTTTATTAGGACTTTGTATTTTGGGCGATAATATTTGCACATGAGCATTCAGATCCTGTGCGTAAACAGTAACTGAGAAAAGCAGGAAGAAAGCTAACAATAGTTTTTTCATTATGCTATTAAAGCTACAATTTTCTGGCAAATATCGGCGGCTACCTCTTTTTTAGATTTAAGAGTAAAGCTTTCCTGCTTCAGGTTTTTATCAATGATGGTAATTTTATTCTCATCGCCTTTAAAGCCGGCTCCTTTATCCTGTAAAGAATTTAGCACAATAAAGTCCAGGTTTTTCTTTTGCAGTTTGCTGATGGCATGCGCTTCTTCGTTGCTGGTTTCCAGAGCAAAGCCTATTAATAATTGGCCAGCCTTTTTCTTTTTTCCCAGACTGGCCAGGATATCGGTGTTTTTTACCAGGTTGAGCTGAAGCTCCTGATCTGTTTTTTTAATTTTTTCTGGCGCAGGATTTTCCGGGCGGTAATCTGCAACGGCGGCGCTCATTATGGTCATATCGCTTTCCGGGAAATAGTGGATAACCGCCTGTAGCATATCTTCAGCCGAAATAACATCCACTCGGTTAATCTGATTTCCGGATACGGATAGGGCAGTAGGGCCGCTTATTAAAGTAACTTCGGCTCCTAAACGGGCCAGCTCTTCGGCCAGGGCAAACCCCATTTTCCCTGAAGAATGATTACCAATAAAGCGTACCGGATCAATGGCTTCGTAAGTAGGGCCGGCGGTAACCAAAGCTTTTTTTCCGCTTAAGGGCAAGTTTTTAGCTAAATCCTTTTCCAGGAAATCTACAATTTCTTCAGGCTCGGACATACGCCCTTCTCCAATTAAACCGCTGGCCAATTCTCCATGCGCAGGTTTAATCAGGGTATTCCCATATTGAAGAAGCTTTTCTATATTATGTCGGGTGGATAGATGTTTCCACATGTCCAGATCCATGGCCGGAGCTAGGTAAACAGGGCAACGGGCAGACAGATAGGTGGCTGTTAGTAGATTATCACATAATCCCTGGGCAAATTTGGCCAAAGTATTGGCACTTGCCGGGGCAATTAGCATGATATCAGCCCAAAGGCCTAATTCCACATGATTATTCCATTCCCCGGTATCAGGTTTAAAATATTGGGTATGTACCGGATTTTTAGAGAGGGTAGAAAGGGTTAACGGCGTAATAAAATTAGCGGCCTCCCGGGTCATAATAATCTTGACGTTTGCGCCAGCCTTAACCAACAAACGGGTTAAGAAAGCAGATTTATAGGCGGCTATACTGCCACAAACGCCAAGTAAAATTTTCTTATTCTGAAGCATATCTTAAATATGCTCAAATATAGAACAAATTAGTTTTGCTCTTTAGAAGGATTTCTAAAGTACACTTTACCGTTTAAAAACTCATCGGTAGCAATTAAAACCGGCTTAGGCATACGCTCATAATGTTTAGAGATCTCAATTTGCTCACGGTTTTCAAATACTTCCTCCAGGTTGTCATTGCTTGAAGCAAACTCGGCAAGCTTACCATGCAATTCTTCCTTTAAGTTGTTCGAAATCTGGTTGGCACGTTTGGAAATAATCACAATTGATTCGTAGATGTTGCCAGTTTCTTTATCCAGTTGACGCACATCGCGGGTAATAGTGCTATTTGGGATGGTGCTTTTAGTATTACTCATTTGTATTGTTTTTAGGTTCTTCCTGTTCTTCTTGTTTCTTTTTGTTAGTAACCGGTTGCTCGGTAGCTAATAATTTCTGGACCTCAACTATGCCTTTTTCAGCATCTTTTTTATATTGTTGAGCATCTTTTAGGTATTTGCTTATGGGATATTCTTCGGCAAATTCATTAGTCAGCTGAATGACTTCATTATAGCGCTCTTCCTGTTTATTCTCAAAACTGTTTTTTGCGTACAGATATTGTGACTTAATGGTTAAAAATTCCATTTCTTCGGCATATTTCGTATCCGGATAATCCCGCATGGAGTTTTTAAATGCTATTACCGCCGATTTATAATCGCCAATATCCAAAAATAACTTCGCGTTAGCATAAGATTTAGTTTCCAGCTTATCCCGCAAATTATTAATCAGGTTGCTGGCTTCGGCTACTCGCTCACTTTTGGGATACAGGTTAATGAACAACTGTAATGCCTCAATGGCTTTAATGGTATTTTCCTGGTCTAAAGTATAATTGGGCGATTCTAAATAATAGCAGTAGGCTCCCATAAAACGACATTCTTCAGCCTTTGGACTATTAGGATAAGTATCGGCAAAGGTTTTAAAATGATATCGGGCTGTTGTATAATCCTTTAATCGATAATTGGTATAGGCAAAATAGTAATACAGGTCTTCCGCTTCGGCCATTCCACGGTAGCGCTGCACCAGATCATCAAATAAGACAAGCGCTTTACTGTAATTTTTAGTGTTGTATAGACGAACAGCTTCTTGATATTTTTTAGCGGTATCCTTACTGGCACGTAGTTTCTCAAATTTACTCTTGCAACCACTAAAGGGTAGGGCTAAGAGAAGAGATAGGCTTAAAGCTATTAAACGCTTGTTTTTAAACATTCTGCAAAGGTAAGTTAATTTGATAAAAAGACAATTATATTTAAGATGGTTGATTAATCATTAAGTTAAACCCAACATTCTAAATTAATATTTTAGAACAATGTTTTTGGTACTATATATATAATGTGTCAAATGCTGCATTATTAATAAGGTACTGTTCCCATTTGATAAAGGTTATGATATGCATCATTATATAAATCGGTATATGCTCATGATATATGTTGTCTGACACTATATAGTATATTATAGGCTACATATCGAATATACGACTGCATATCCTATAACTATATGATAAACAGTAAAATTTATTGGACCTCATATATATATTTATCAAGCTATACGTTATATCTATGTATTCTGCCGCCGTACGGGTTGAAGGCGAATTTATGGTATTGAGTGGAATTTTAGCCAGTATTTTAACATTCTTTAACAATATTTGAAGTCATTCTGATTTTTTCCGCTTGTTTACCAGGCAATTAAGAGTTATTAGGCAAAAAAGAATGTAGAAGAGTTTGGCAGGATAGCTAAAGTTTCTACCTTTGCAACCCGCTGAGGCAGTAATGCGGACGTTCTTTAAGAGAAACAGAGGTGATACAGGGATAGTAATTTACGGGCAGAGCAGATCTTCCGGAAATGAGAACCGAAAGCTCTTTCAAAAAGAAGCCAAAAAAATATTTTAAAATAATTTTTGGAGAAAAGAAAAAGCTGTTACCTTTGCAGCCCCGCAAACAACGAAAGGCGGGACGTTTTGTTGAAAGGTTGATAAGGAAGAAAAAGTCACTGCTGGAATATCGGGTAGCGGTTTTTAAGAAAAAGAAAGCTTCTAAAATTTTTAAAAATAAATTTTGGAAATCAGAAAAAAGCTTCTACCTTTGCAATCCCAAACGAGCGGGAGACACCGAAAGTCTAAAACACGAAACCCGAAGGCGCGACGCCGAAAGGGAAATCA
>DASQIU010000062.1:0-14948 GCA_035631395.1 Daejeonella sp.
GCGCCATTTATGAACCTGTTCTTTTCCATACTGAGCTTCGGTATCCGCCTTATTTAAACATTGCAAGGCTCCGTAAAAGCGTTCGTTTAGTCGCCACGATTTTTGTACGGGTATCCATAATAAATCCAGTTCATCCAAAATTAAATCCAGAGTTTTGATGGCCCTTTTTAATACCGAAGTAAATCCGATGTCGAAAGTATAAGCCTGACTTTTTAAAATTTCCCCGGCTTTTTTTGCCTGGTGAAATCCATGCTCAGATAAATCGACATCCTGCCAGCCGGTAAACCGGTTTTCCATGTTCCAGATACTTTCTCCGTGCCGTATTAAAACTATTTTGTGCATAAACCGGCTTTTATTTATTTAGAAGATGCAATATCTGCATTTGCCCTTTTAAAGTTAATAAATCAGCATTCTTAGTGGATACAGAGGCGGCTCTTTCTGAAATGCCCAATAATTTCATCGCTTCCAGATAATGTTCCATCAAAATGGCTTCGCCCGACAAGCAAATGGGTTTGCTATATTTTTCAGGAAAATCATTCAGTTCATAGCCAATTAACAATCCGCTCAGGTAATAATAATTTTCAACCAGGCTTAACTCTTTAAAAAGATGGTTGGTTCTAACCATAAAGCACTGATGCAATAAATTAGCTTTTGAGCCCACTATTACGCCTTTTTTAAAGCTATGCAAATTTTTGAGGCTATGCAGTTGGCCAGATTTTTTAAGGGAATCTGATAAAATACTGCGCTTAGTTAGCAAAGAGAAAAACTCGCCGGTCATATAGGTTTTAAAGGCCACCGCCTTTCCAGCTTTGATCTCTATATGCTTACAATGCGTACCCGGATGAATAAACATTTGCTCAGATTTTGGATGATCATCGGCCATGCAACCCAGCAATTGAGTTTCTTCACCCCGCATCACATCATTTCTGAATTTAGCGCCGGATATTAAAAGGGTGTTATGCCTAAATTCATCCGAACCAGCAATTACTTTTGTTTTCAGATCAGAGCCATCTACAGAAAAAGGAAATTCTTTATAAGGAAGTTCGGCCATGCCAATGGTAGAAGAAGCCATACCCGAAATAACCAGTGGTAATTCATCCAAAGAAATGTCTAAGCTTTGTTCTATCTTTTTTAGATTATTCTGGATGATGGAAAAATAAAACGGAATGCGGTATTTTTTATCTTTTCCAGATTGCTTCCACAATTGAAATGTATGGGCTATTCCTTCGTCAGAATCTACTTCGGCCATAATTTTCAATCCGCTTGTTTCAACCAGTTTTAAACGGAAAGATGATGTACCCCAATCACAGCTTAAAAACCTCGCATTCTTTTCCATGCCTTATTTCAGGAATTTTTCACCATTCGGCCACACTTCCATCCGGATTTCTCCATACGGGATTTTTCCAGTCGTGCCCTATTGCAGCCCTTTCAATAACATATTCTTCATTTATTTCGATACCCAAACCCGCTCCTTCCGGGATTTTCACATAGCCATTTTCATAATAAAAAACCGATGGATCGGCCAGGTAATCCAATAAATCATTGCTTTTATTGTAATGAATACCCAGGCTTTGTTCCTGGATAAAAGCATTGTGACAAGTGGCATCAATCTGCAAACATGCAGCCAAGGCAATGGGCCCCAGCGGGCAATGAGGTGCAGCGGCCACATCAAAAGCTTCGGCCATGGAAATGATTTTTTTGCATTCCGTGATGCCGCCGGCATGCGAAAGATCGGGTTGAATGATATCTACATAACCATCGATCAATAAATTTTTAAAATCCCACCTGGAAAACATTCTTTCGCCGGTAGCAATGGGGATATCCACATGTTTGGCAATTTCCCTTAAGGCCTCATTATTTTGAGGTAATACAGGTTCTTCAATAAACATGGGATGATAAAACTCCAGTTCTTTAGCCAATATTTTAGCCATAGTTTTATGAACCCGGCCATGAAAATCAATACCAATGCCTATATCCGGGCCAACGGCTTCTCTCACCGCGGCAATTCTTTCAATGGCCTGGGTTATTTTTTTATAGGAATCTACGTACTCCATTTCTTCGGTAGCATTCATTTTCAGGGCTGTAAAACCTTTTTCCACCACCTGCCGGGCTGCTTCTCCAACATTTTCCGGCCGGTCGCCACCAATCCAGGAATACACCCGGATAGTATCGCGGGCCTTACCTCCCATTAACTGATGGATTGGAGCCTGATGATGTTTACCTTTGATATCCCACAAAGCCTGATCAATGCCGGCAATAGCACTCATTAATATGGGACCGCCCCGGTAAAAACCACCCCGATACATCGTATTCCAGTGATCTTCGATATTTAAAGGATCGGCGCCCAGCAAATAGCCCATCAATTCCTCCACTGCTGTTTTTACAGTTGCAGCTCTTCCCTCAATAACTGGTTCACCCCAACCATGTATGCCCTCGTCGGTCTCGATTTTTAAAAACAACCAGCGGGGCGGAACCTGAAATAATTTATAACTGCTTATTTTCATGTTTGATACTCGTTATTAGTCTATCGTCCGTCGTCTATCGTTATTCGTGGAAATTCGCCCAATTGGGGCAATTCGTTTTCTTCATTTTACCGCTTCTACAAACTGTTGCGCAGTCTGTGTGAGTGATTTCAGATAGCTTTCTGTGACTTGCTGACTGGTATTTACCAAACTGCTTCCCAAGCCGAAACCCGAAGCACCGGCTTTTTTAAATTCACGGATATTTTGCAGGTTTACTCCACCTGTGGGCAACAGAGGTATATAAGGCAAAGGCCCGCTGATCTCATATAAATAAGCCGCACCCACATTGGCCGGAAACACTTTAATAAGGTCGCCCCCATGTTCATAAGCTTTTAATATTTCGGTAGGCGTAAACGCTCCCGGGATGCTGATAGCACCGTAGCGCTTGGTCATTTGAATGGTTTTTAGATTCAGTGAAGGCGAAACAATAAAACGGGCCCCGGCTAACAGGGCCGCCCGGGCACTTTCTGCATCCAATACAGTTCCAGCTCCTACCAGGATTTTATCGCCTTGTTTATCGATTATTTCCGCAATAATATCCAGCGCTTTGGGAGAATTAAGGGTAATTTCCAGGGTTTTAACTCCACCCTGCTCCAAAGCATCTACAATTTTCAGTATATCTTGAGGATTAGCTCCTCGAATAATAGCCACTATCTGATGCTCCAGGATGTGCTGCAAAGGATTCATAACAGAGTTTTTGAAGTATTTTAATAACTAAAAAATTCCTTCAATGTTTCTGAAAAGCTCCAACCCCAAAGGGCATTAGAGAATTTATTTACACTTGGATCTACCAAGCAATAAAACTCAAGTTGTACCTTAGCCTAATTAATCATCAATATGAAAACTTATCTAAAGCTTATTGTATGTGCTTTTTTAGGCCTGTTGAGCCTGGGAGCTCAGGCACAAAATTTTCCGGGCAAACCCGGCTCATTAGCTGAGAAGAACACCTGGACCAATAGCCAATTAATGGACCCTGCCGATTTAGCCGCTATCCTGAGAAATCCTAAAGCTGCCCAGCCGCTTATTTACAACATTGGGGTGGTAGACGATATTAAAGGCGCCAAACACCTGGGGGCGTCCAGCGAAAAAGCGAACCTGGAAAAGTTCAGAAAAGTATTGCAAACTTTGCCTAAAAACACAAACCTGGTGGTTTATTGCGGCTGCTGCCCTTTTGATAAATGTCCCAATATCCGGCCGGCATTTAAACTTTTAAATGAAATGGGCTTTAGCCATGCCCGCCTGTTAAACCTGCCTGTAAATCTGAAAACCAACTGGATCAGTAAAGGGTACCCGATGGCGGAGAAATAATCTGACTGTGCTTTTTGGATTGTCTGAACTGTGATTTATTATAATTTTGGTGATGGATCATGAAACTATTGAAATCATTCCCATCAATTTAAATCGCTGAGTTTAGAGTTAAAAATTACACCGATTAAGATTCACAAAACTGTGTAATTCATTAATTCTGTGCTTTACAATTTCATTTTGAAAATCATATTTCAGACAATTTACATGTAACGTCCTTAAGTTTTTAGCGTCAAAAAATCAAAAAAACGCTTAAATCTTAAAAGATGAGAAAAATTATTACCGTCCTAATCCTTTCACTAAGTATAGGTCATGTTTTTGCCCAAAAAGCCGACACTATAACGATCAAAAAAAGTGATCTGAATTTAAAAAACTTAAAAACAGGGAACAGCACTTATCTTGTCTATAATAAAAAGTCAAGAACCGGCCCCGCGGGTAACTTCGTACTGGTAAAAATAAATGCAGCCTTAACCACTTTTAATAATCAGCCTGCTTATGCCATTACCCAACAATGGGAAGCCGATACTGTTGTACATACGGCTCATACTTTGCTGGATACCAAAGATGCTTCTACCCTGTTGCATGAATCCTGGTGGAAAAGATTAGGCTATACGGCCAAATACGACTTCACAACTAAAAAAACAGAATTTACCGGAACTGTTACCGATTCTATTAAGTCAAAAATTACGGCAGACTTTCATGATTCCTTTGCCAGTTATAACTTAAACTGGCACTCTGATTTAATTATTTTCACCTTATTGCCTTATAAAGAGAACAGAACCATGGCCATTAATTTTTATGATCCTGGTTTTGGGAAATCCAAAATTGCTTACTATACCGTAACGGGCAGTGATATTCTGAAAAGCAGTAGCGGCGAAAATATTGACTGCTGGGTAATGGAATACGCCAACAATGTTCCCAATTTTGGTAAAACCGTACAACGATTCTGGATCTCTAAAAAAACCAGGGAAGTTTTAAAAGAAGAAGATGAAACGCCCAGAGGAATGCGATATAAATTAAAAATTGGTATTTCTGGAGAAAATTAATTTTCAAGAAATGGAATCCTGCCGGAGGATGCCAATCAATGTTTAAATAAAAAACGATCCCCAATAATTGAATTATTGGGGATCGTTTTTTTATTACGTAATTTCTATTCGGCACCAGTGAAACCCTGCCGCCCCAAGCTAAATTGACAGGATATTACAACAGGAACACCCTTACAAAGCGGTTACTTTGGATTCATAATGGAAAATAAGCCAGATCCTTGATAAGAGTCCGGCTTATCAATATGCATTTTAGAATCTGATATAATGAAAAATCTATTACTAACAGCCGGCCTGCTGCTTCTTTTTTCTGGCCAAGTTTTTAGCCAAATAAGCGGCTTTTTAAAAGATGAGAAAGGTAATGCCATTACTTATGCCAATGTAGCCTTGCTTCGTGCTAAGGATTCTGTAACGATAAATGGTACGATCACTGATATGGATGGGAAGTTTACAATTCCGTCGCCACCAGAAGGCTTGTATTTACTCCGACTCTCCGCCATTAGTTACCTCACGCGTTTTATGGCACCGTTTCAGGTGAATGGTAAAAGCTTTCGCAATGATTTTGGAGTACTAACATTAAAGGAGGATGCAAAACTACTGGCTGAAGTTACAGTCAGGGCGCTGAGGCCAACCATTATCATGAAAGCCGATAAAATGGTGGTAAGCGTAGAAGGAACAGCACTGGCTGCCGGAAGCTCGGCTTATGAAGTGTTGGAAAAAGCACCCGGAGTATGGGTTGATCAGGATGGCAACATTCAACTAAATGGTAAAGCAGGAGTTCGCGTGCTGATTGATGGCCGGCCAACCTATTTATCGGGTAAGGAATTACAAAGCATGCTGGAAGGTATGTCGGCCGAAAATGTCAAGAACATCGAGGTGATCAGCAATCCATCGGCTAAATATGAAGCTGCCGGCAGTTCCGGTATTCTGAATATCCGCCTGAAACAAAATACCATTCAGGGTATCAATGGCAGTATATCCAGTGGCTATCAATATAACCAGGCTTCAGGTTATTCATCGGGTATGAATCTCAACTATAAAAAAGGTAAATGGAATTCTTATATCAACGCCGATATGGCCAGGCGGCCGCGTCTTCGCGAGGGCGTGATGATCAGAGAGTTTCATTCAGTTGATGCGAACGCCCGTTTCCATCAATTACGGAATGAAAACCTGACCTTACAATCGCCAGCCTTAAGAATGGGTACCGATTATGAGCTGAACAGCAAGCATAGTATCGGCGCCATGTTCAATCTGAACTATAATAGTACCAATCGCCGCTTTTTTTCCGACACACAACTGGATGACCGAATAAAAAAAGAATCTAATTTCATTAAAGCAGGTAATTTTTATGATGCCAGCAACAATAGCGGAGCTTTTAATCTGCACTACAATGGGCAATTAGATACCATGGGCACCAGCCTGGCCCTCAGTCTGGATTATATTCAATTGGATAACCAAATGAATGCCCGCTATGAGAATCAATATAACCAACAAAGTAACATAAATAGCAGTGATGAACTTCTACGGACCAATAATCCGGGCTTTTATAATATTTATTCGGCCAATGCCGATTTTAGCAAAAAGATCTTCTCTAAAACCAACCTGGAATTAGGAGCCAAAGCCAGCCATGTGGTATCGGGCAATGAGCTTAATTTCTATACCATCCATTCCGGAATTGAAGAACTAGATGCAAAAAGAAGCAATAATTATCGCTACACCGAAGATATTTATGCCGGCTATATCAATTTAAATATGGCTTTAGATAAAAAATGGCGTTTGCAGGCGGGTTTACGGGCTGAGCAAACAGTAGGTAAAGGTGAGCCGGTAGCGGGCGGTGAAATTGTTTCCAAAAACTATTTTGACCTCTTCCCCAGCCTTTTTCTAACACAAAAAGTAAATGATCAGTACCAGGTTACCTATAATTATAGTCGCCGCATTGATCGGCCTAATTACCGTACCCTAAACCCATTTATTTTTTATCAGGATCCTTACAGTTGGGCTGAAGGAAATCCTGGTTTGAGATCGCAGTACACTAATTCGTTCCAAATCACTCAAACGCTGAAAAATACGTATAGCCTAATGCTGGCTTATTCATTAACCAAGGATTTTTTTGCAGAAGTACCCCAACAAAATCCGGCTGATAACACCACTGTGTATCAGGAAAGAAATATTGATCAGGCAGAAGACCTGAGCGCAACTTTGATGCTGCCCATCCGGATCAATTCAAGCTGGGATATCAGTAACAACCTGGTAGCGGGTCTTCAAAAGAACAAGATATTTTTACAGGATAAAGAATTAAAAAACAATCAATTCTTTTTTACGGTACAATCTTCACACAACGTATTGTTGCCCTTAGGTTTGCAATTACAAGCTACGGCCGCATATAGCTCCCCTTCTACTTTTGGCATTTACCGATTCGAACCGCAGTGGTGGTTGGATGCGGGAGTAAAAAAAGCGCTGATGAATAAGAAACTGGATGTTACACTGGGCGCCACCGATGTTTTCAGAACACGGGAGATCCATGGAGACGCCAGCTATAATGGCAATGTTTTCAATTTCGTTAATTACTTTATGATGCGAAGCGTGAAAGTAAACTTGCGTTACAACTTCCAAAAAGGACAAAATTTTAAATCCAAAAACCGAAAAATACAACTGGATGAGCTGAACCGGGCAGGCGGTCAATAAAAGATAAAAAAAGCATTGACTTACAATGAAGATTGTAGTTTATGATTAGTAAAAAACAGATCTCCGGTAGAATTTTTTCTATCGGAGAAGTTTTTTAAATTGAGATAAAAATCATCTCATTGAAGATCTCCATCATCACCGTCGTTCGGAATGCAGAAAAGTTCATCGAAAGCTGCATTTCATCCGTATTGACTCAAAAGTATAATGAACTGGAGTATATTATAATCGATGGTAAATCTGAAGACCAGACCATTCATCTGGTGAATAAATATGCAAGCAAGATCCATAAGATCATTTCCGAAAAAGATCAGGGAATGTACGATGCCATGAATAAAGGCATATCACTAGCCAGCGGCGATGTGCTGGGCATTCTAAATGCCGATGATTTCTATCCTTCTAAAACCATACTTTCCCAAATAGCGCAATGCTTTATGGAAACCGGAGCAGATATTGTTTATGGCGATCTCTACTATGTTGACCGGCAGGATGCGGATAAAATAATCCGGAAATGGCAATCGGGAGAATATAAACCGGGAAATTTTCAATGGGGTTGGATGCCGCCACACCCTACATTTTATGTAAAACGCGAACTTTTTGAAAAGTATGGCAATTATAAGCCTGAGTATGGTAGCGCCGCGGATTATGAATTGATGATTCGTTTCTTATATAAAAACCAACTAAAGGCTGCTTATTTACCGGAAGTAATTGTAAAAATGCGCAGCGGCGGGATCAGCAATAGCTCGCTTAAAAACCGGATCAAGGCCAGCAGAGCCGATCTGGCAGCCATGCGTGTAAATGGTCTACCTTTTCCGGGATTAGCAATTTTGCTGAAACCCTTGAGAAAAATACCGCAGTTTTTTCAGTAGAAATTGCAGATCAGCCTCCTGTAATAATATCGAATATTTTTTTTAAAAGTGAAACGAAAATCACTTTCATTTCATTAAATAATAGGCAATCAAAGCTTACCTCAGAAAAAGGGATTCAATTTGCAGCAAGTTCAAAAAATGCCAGCGAGCCGGCTAAACTTTCAAAAAATAAAAACCATGAAAAAGAGATTTGCTATTTCACTAAACTTAATCGCCTTAATGGTGATCTTAACCCTAAGTTTTTCCTGTAGAGAGAATACAACATACAAAGCAAAGACCGCTGATTCGCTTGTGGTAAAAAAAGAAGATGTTATTGTTGACCATTTTCTGGATAAAGAGTTACAGGCTAAGCTAACTCCTGACGCTATGATTAGTATCTTAAAAACAAGAAATCAGGAATATACAGCGGGTAATCTAACAATCCGAAATACTTCTGAAAGAATCAGAAAAGCTTCAACGGGGCAATATCCAGGTGCTGTAATTCTATCTTGCATAGACTCCAGAGTGCCGGTTGAAGATGTATTTCATTCTGGTATTGGAGATTTATTTGTAGCCAGAGTTGCTGGAAATATAGCCGATGTGGATATATTGGGAAGTTTGGAATATGCCTGTAAAAAATCCGGCGCAAAAGTAATAGTTGTTCTAGGACACGAGGATTGTGGAGCTATTAAATCTGCTGTTGATAATGTAAAATCAGGCAATATAACCGCCTTATTGTCAAAAATACGACCTACTATAGACAGTTTAAAAAATTTCCAGGGAGAGAAGAGCTCTAAAAACCCCAAATACCTGGAAGCTGTTACCCGCCAAAACATCATCAATACCATAGAAAATATTCGCAAACAAAGCCCGACATTAAAAGAAATGGAGTCTAAGGGAGAAATTAAAATTATAGGCGCCGAATATCATATGGAAACCGGAAAAGTAGATTTTTTATAAACACAATAAACTTGCGATAAAAATCAGGTTTTTAAAGCCACATCCTTCAGTTTACTGTGCAGCTCCTCTAATTTAAACGGCTTATGAATATAATCATCTATTCTTGCCTCCCTGATCTCATTATACAGGTCAGCCGATACCGCAGCCGTTAAGGCAATAATCCTGATGTTGGATTTAAGCGGATCTGTGATGGCACGAATCGCTTTGGCCGCTTCAAAACCATCTACCACAGGCATGTGCAGGTCCATCAACACGACATCATAGTCATGTAATATAACCTCATCAATTACTTCCCTACCGTTCAGGGCAAAAACCGGTTCATTATTCCATTTAGCCAGTACCTTTTTCAGCAAAAGCCGGTTCATCTGATTATCTTCTCCTGCTAAAATTTTTAAGCCTGACAGATCGTAATCGCCTTCACCCTCTGCTAAAACAGCATCCTTTGGGCCGGCATCACGTTTAAATACTATCTGAAAACCGAACGTTGAGCCAAAGCCAGGAGCACTTTCCAGGTGAATACTGCTATCAAAGCGGGCAAGCAGACGTTTTACAATAGCAAGGCCCAGGCCCGTACCTCCGAAATTCCTTGAAGTACTGGAAGAAGCCTGTATAAAAGGTTCAAATATGGCTTCCTGTTTATCAGCACTAATACCTATACCGGTGTCCGTAACAGAAAACCCGATATTTAAATGGTCATCATCTGAAAAAAGTACTATTAAATGAATAGATACTGTACCTACTTCCGTAAAGCGGATAGCATTTCCAGCCATATTATAGATGATCTGTGTTATGCGAGTTGGGTCGGTGAGAACATACTTGCCGATTATCGCTTCATCAATATCCAATACAAAATTCAGCCCCTTCTCCTTTGCCTGAAAGCGAAGTCCTGAACTAATATCATTCATCAGTTGATAAAGATGAACAGGGATTGCTTCCAGATCCACTTTATCAGATTCCAATTTATTAAAGTCAAGAATGTCATTAATAAGCGCATGAAGATTTAAAGCAGAAAATTTTAAGATCTTGAGATTTTCAATCTGCTCATCGTGGTGGGCATCATTCAATAAAAGCTCGCTTATTCCGATGACCGAATTTAGGGGTGTTCGCAGTTCATGCGACATGGTCGATAAAAAATGTGATTTCAATGCTCCTGCCTCATTAGCTTCTTTAACGGCTAATCGCAATTGCTTATTTAAATTCTCCTTTTCAGCAGCATTTTCCAGAAAAGCCTGTTGAAATAAATAATGGGCAACTACGATGGTTGCAAAATTTAAAACCACAACAATCTCAAAGCCGGGCGAAGCGAGTTGATTGTTAGACAAGATATCCGAAAATAAGGGATCATCAAAATCCAGATGCCAGAGAGCCGGCAGGATGCTCATCAAAGCGTATGCTATAGCAAGTCTTCTTTCTAATAAATAAAAGCTGCTTAGAATGAGCATAAAGATAAATTGCAGCGTGATGATGTTAACGGTTTTAGCCGAAAAAAATACATTAGTCCAGATAACCAATAAGCCTGCTACTATCATTAAATGCGTTATTACCTTCAGATAGGCTTTGTTAGCTAATAATAACTTTAACAAGAGGGTGTAAACTGCCAGTAACACAGCAGCCCTTAGAAGCTGAAAATTTTGCTGTTGAGTCCAGGAAACCGAGATAGCAACTGCAAGCTTTAATAAGGTAAATACTAAAACTGTAAAGAGTATTTTGATCTTCGATTTATTGAAGCTATCACTTTCCGAAGAAAGCAATTTCTCCAACGACCAGTTGAAAAATGATGCAGGTTGCTTCATGTGCTAATAAAAAATCCGTTTATGTTACGTTTGTGCGCTGTAGAACGTCCCGGATAAGTAGCAACAAACCCGCAAAAGCTAAGAAAATGTAAAGGAAATAGTATCGACAAAAGCACCTTCGAATTTAAAAAGCTAAATTGAAAAGTAAAACTTTTTTATTGGGGGAAATTTTCAGTAAAAAACATTGAAGGAGAGCACTCCTTAATTTTGAAGCAAAATGCCAATTCTAAAAAATTCCAAATTCACGAATCGCATTTTGTTGGAAATAGGGAGATTTAAACTTTCTTATCAAATATTCTAACATCCGTCGGCCATATTCAGAGGCAATACTTCGAAGCTATATGCTTTAAACATTCCAAAAGTTTTGAACTTTTGGAATGTTGCCCTGTTCTTGGAATTTGTAACTCCGGCCCTGGTTCTGTGAACCACCCAGGTATAGGTAATAGAAAGATAGAAACCGGATTACAAATCCTATGATAAGTCTTCCGAATTGCAAATTCGGAAGAGCGGTAAACCTATAGCTTTCAAAGGTCTTATAAAAAAATTCGCTGTTCAACATGCCCTGAAGGCATGTCGAACAGCGAATCGGTTATAGCTATTTTTGAAGATCATTGATCTTCAAAAATCACTACTTTACCACTAAAGCTTTATCGACCAAAAATCCAAGATAAGTACGATGCGCTTTTGTTTGCTCATCAGGCGATACTGCGGTAGTTAACATCGTTTTTACCTTCTTTAAGGTATTATATGCCGCGGCTTTAGAGGCATTATCATAAGCATTTGCACCAATTGCTCCGGACAGCGCCTTCACATACTCTGTTTGTAAATTCTGGCGATATAAATTTACCGAGCCGGCCTTATCCGCGTTAAATATGGCATTGGTTAAATCGTTCATCACCTCGGCAACAGAATAGGTATTACCATATAAGCCCGAGTTATTAATACGCGATAAAGTGGTTGGATGCATAAATTGCGCCAATACGGTTTGATGAATCCCTAATACTGTATTTTGAGGTTTATAATCCTCTGTATTGCCAAAAAATCCGAAACCTCTGCGTTGTTGTTGCATGTAAGGAAACAAATAAGCATCTGCAGCATAGGCATTAGGAGCAAATACATACTTGGAAAGTATTTCCATTGCTTTCTTCTGCTTTTCTTTAGGAACCGGTGTATATGGCTTATTCGTGGTATTTTGTCCAATAAAGCTTCTATCCACATAAACACCACCGATGTAGCGGCTTACTCCAGTTGCCATTGACAAGCGTTGTCCAAGCAGAACCCCATAACGCCCCCTTAACTCTGCATAAGATTGTCCTGGCTTGTTATATTTGGCTTTGAGTTTGCCCATCAGGGTATTTACTAAATTAAAACGATCTTCAGCATAGGTCATCATATCGCTACTCATATCGTTAATCATCACTCTTGGATCGATTCCATTTCCGGGCGAACGCATATCATCGGCATCGTTGCCAAAAGCAAGTTGTGGTTCTGTACTCCGTTTAAGAATCTTATCCAAACCTGCCTTTTCCTCTGATGCTGCAAACGGTGTATATCCAAATTCGATGGCCCAAATATCATAAGGTCCTACTTTGGTGGTATAGTAGTCTCCCTGTTTACCGGGGTCGCTGGCTATATTGATTGCCGGGTAGTCCATTACGGAACCTTGCAATCCTATTTTTCGGGTAATTTCTTTATTGTTTATTTCAGCGGGACTTAACATCATACTCGCTTTCATGTTATGGTTTAATCCCATGGTATGCCCCATCTCGTGCAAAATCAAATAGTATAAAAACTGCTTGTGCATCTCCTTAATTTCACCTGCAGCGGCGCCCATCATTTCGGCCATACTCATTCCGGCGGCCAATTGAGCCTTCAACTCATGCGCCAGGCTACAATAATTTCCCCGCCCTTTTACATCCATCACCTGTTGTTCTGTAGAATTGCCTCCGGCTGAAGTACCAAACAGTTCCTCCAAAACAGGACTATTACTTCCTGAGCGCCACTCAACGGTAATATCTGCGCCAAGAATCTGCCCGGTTTTTGGATTAACGAAACTTGGTCCAATGGCACCATACTGCGGATAAGCGGAAGAAACCCAGCGGATAACATTATAGCGAATATCTGCCGGATCCCAAGTGGCTGTATCGGGCATGATCTTCATCACCACGGCATTTTTAAATCCGGCTTTTTCAAACGCTTCGTTCCACTTCTCTCCTGCCTCTACAATGGTTTGCCGGTATTCAAGCGGCGTGGTGTTTTCTACCCACCAAACAATTGGCTCAACCGGTTCACTTAGGGCTGCAGCCGGATTTTTCTTTACTAAATGCCAACGGTTAATCACATCTTTATGATCTGCTACCTTCACCGAGGTCAGGTTATCAACCTCTTGGGTAAAATAACCCACCCGCGGGTCGTCATATCTGGGGCGGTAATCGTTTTTAGGGATTTCCAAAAAGCTGTGTTGCATACGTACACGGGTGTAGCGGGCATCGGTTATGTCTTTTCCTCCTCCATTTAATGGTGCCGGATTATCGTAAGCCAGATCAACTACCACATCCGTATTATCTGGATACGACCGTAGTTTAGTATATTTTGATTTAGCGGCATTCAGACTTCCTAAATTGAAAACCAAACCCGGAGGAAGACCCGGAGGCATTGTTGGTTTTACCTGATCCAATTTATCACTCAGAAATAAACCATCAACAGCCAGCAAATAGCCGTCCGCATCTTCAGCAACAATCTTGTCTGAATAAAACACGGCATCGGCCACATCTACATTGGCTGCTTTGCTGACCGCATTCTCAGGGTCATGCCAAAAATTGGTGTTAACCTGAGCAAATTCAATCTTATCAAAGGCTTTTTGAATGGAAAATACCCAGGTGGTGCGAATCATATTCTGATTCAGAAATAATGAGGTGGGACCGCCCATAGAAAAGCTCTGATAAATAAACTCTTTCCCCAATTGATCCTTCCTGATGTACATCTGCACCGTGCCCTTGGTAGTATCCTGATAAAGCACAAAGAGTCCATCCGTTTTGGCGCTACCTTTAACTTTTTCTGTAATAGAAGGTTTCGGCGCTGCCTTCTTGGTGGTGTCTGCTACGGCAACAGGCTGTTTTTGGTCCTTTTTCTTAACCTGTGCCTGCGCATTAAGGCCAAAGGCCAACAGTGCCAGCATGAACCATAAGTGGTTTTTGAGTAGTTTCATATAGATTAGTTTATTGTTTTCAAAAAAACCAGGAACCTTAATTCCTAATTCACAAGTATTTAATAACTAATCTACTATTTTTAGGTTAAAAACATATCGAAATTCCAATCCAATATTTCTTAAAAGATGTTAAATCTATCGTTTTTCGACACCTTCTAAAAAAGACCGATTGCTCAGGCAGCGGTGGAAGGAAGCTGGGCGTTTGCTTGTCGAACATCGGGACTGAAGATACTTTGCGGTACTGTATCAGTACTTAGGGAGTACATACCTGGTACAGTTTCAGTACACTCTTAGTACACTCATAGTACAGTTACAGTACTCTTAACTCCTGAAGCTATCTATACTTATTGAGAGCATGCTCCCTAATTTTTATCGAGTTACAAACTCTTTTCAATTAACCAATCCTTAGTTCGTTCAAGCACATTTAAACACACAAGACTAAGGACAGAGCGGAAAAACGAGTCTGAGACTCTCATTTATTTTCTGAATCCGTAGAGCGCTGCGCTAACTCTACGGACAGTTAAGTTTCCTTTGAATTTGTATGCTGTAATTTACATTTACCATCCTTCCCAGAGTGTCGTTTTTTT
>DASQIU010000063.1:0-3191 GCA_035631395.1 Daejeonella sp.
TTTTTTGTTGGATACCAGAATGGTCAGATTAGATCTGACGATGATTTTTTTTTCCAGTTTGTAGATCTCGTCTACAAACCAGCGGAAATTGGGGTTCATTTCCGGGGCGCCCCCGGTTAAATCTACGGTTGGGATATCTGTGTTGGCTAAAACTTTCAGGCATTGCTGCATGGTTTGGCGGGTCATGATCTCTTGGCGGTCCGGACCGGCATCTACATGGCAGTGTTTGCAGGTTTGATTGCACATTTTGCCCACATTGATCTGCAGAGTATTTATCCCGATAGGATTTAAGGGAAATAAGCCTGTTGCTTTTAATTTTTCCTGAAATTTGGGCCATGCGCCTATGGTTTCAGGGGATGTATTCAACACTTTTAGTTGGATAAATGCATTGGCTAATTGATGCCTGCTTGCCTTTAAGGTTTTCATGAGTGTTTGGTTAGTTGTGGGACGGATTTGCGAATTTGCTTCTACATTAAATTAACAAATCCACAAATTTTCAAATCAGCGTTTTACATAGACACTTCTTTCACCTTGTTGATCATCTGGACTGAATGTACCAGTGAAGAACCGCTGCGGATGGCCGCCGCTACATGAATGGCTTCCATCATTTGTTCTTCATTGGAGCCTTTTTCTAAACAATCAGTGGCATAGGCATCAATGCAATAGGGGCATTGTACCGTATGTGCTACCGCCAGTGCAATTAATGATTTTTCGCGAGCTGTTAATGCACCTTCTTTGAAGGTTTCGGCATAATAGTCAAAGAATTTCTTAGCCAGCTCAGGTTTAAATTCTCCGATATTGCTAAATTTTTTTAGGTCTTCTGGGTTGTAATAGGTTTTCATAGAGTGGTTTTTACTAACATTACCATTATGATATTCCAATGGTTTGCTTTTCTTGAAATTTCTTTTTTAGAATGTGAAATTTTTGAACTTTTGAAATTATCAAGTGTAGAGTTTATAATTGGCAATTATCAAGTGTAGAGTTTATAATTGGTAATTATCAAGTGTAGAGTTTATAATTTTATTTATCTTGCGGACAAATTAGCCTCTATGAGAGAAAAATATGTAGTAGTAACCGGTGATATAACCGGCTTTACAGCTATAACGGCCAATAAGCGAGCGAAATTGATCACTTCCACCGATAAGCTGATCTCCTCCTGGGTAGAACAGGCAGGGCGGGCTAAGATATTTCGAGGGGATAGTTTTCAGATGCTATTTCAGGATATTACCGAGGCTTGCCTGCGTTGTATCCAGTTGAGATGCTGGTTGAAGCAATATCCCAATTCAAAAAAGGGATTAGATGCTCGCATGGCTGTAGGGTTTGGTGAAATATCATATAAGGGAAAAAGTGTTTTGGTTTCTGATGGCGAAGCTTTTCATCTGTCGGGACGGGCTTTTGACGATATGCAGGATGACGAATTTTTGCGCATGGTAACTCCCGATGGGAAGAAAAATGAGCAGTTAAAGATCATTTTAAGGCTGATGGATATTCTTATTAGCGGATGGACTCCCGGGCAGGCCGAGGTAATTTATCTGCTGATAGAGAATAAAACACAGCAACAAATAGCCGGGGAGCTGAATGTAACACAATCGGCAGTCAACAACCGGATCAAGTTGACCAAATGGAAAGATATTGAAAAAACGATTCATTATATTGCTTCTGTAATTGAACAGCCATGATATCTGAAGAGATCAGCGTCTTCTTGCGCCTGATTATAGCGCATTTGTTAACCGATTTTGCCCTGCAGCCTTCTTCCTGGATTGTAGATCGGATGGCTAAAAAGTATAGATCCGGGAAATTATATCTGCATGCCTTGGTTACAGCTGTGGTGGCTTACGTTTTAGCCGGAATATGGGCTGTTTGGTGGCTTCCGTTGTATGTTTTTGTAACTCATTTAGGAATTGATATCTGGAAATCCTACCGGCCGGCAAAAACACGGTATTTTATCATGGATCAGTTGCTGCATCTGATAGCTCTTTTTATTCTATGGATATCAATATTTCATAAATGGGCTGAAACGGGCATTCTGATCACTAATCTCTATGGCAACAATACTTATCTGATCATTATAGCAGCCTATCTCATTATTGGATGGCCTCTGGGGATCATGATTGGGATTGCTACCGAAAAATGGCGGAATGAGTCGAGAATAAACTCTGAAGGATTGGCCCGGGCTGGCATGTGGATTGGTTTTTTAGAACGTTTTCTGATTCTAACCTTCATTCTGATCGATCAATATACGGCCGTGGGACTTTTAATTGCGGCGAAGTCTATTTTGCGTTTTAATGATAAAGAATTCAACACGCAGAAGAAAACAGAATATGTTTTAATTGGCACTTTGATGAGTTTTTCTGTGGCCGTATTGCTGGCCTGGATGGTCAACTTTGCGCTGGCGGCAGTATGATATTGTTGATGGGTTGATTTGTTAATTTGCTCAAACTGTTTCGCATTTCTTCAATCATTCCCAAATTAACAAATCCTCGAATCAAGGGCTATTTAACGTACACCGTTTTAATATTTACAAACTCTTTGATGCCGTAAGGGCTTAATTCGCGGCCATATCCGGATTGATTAATTCCGCCGAAAGGCAGCCTGGGATCTGATTTAACCAAGGCGTTGACAAAGCAAGAGCCCGCCTGGAGTTTTTTTTCGGCTATGCGTTCTGCCCGGGCAATATCTGTTGAAAATACGGCGGCGCCTAATCCGAAAACAGTATCGTTGGCTATAAAAATGGCTTCTTTTTCATCTTCGGCACTGATGATGCTGGCTACCGGGCCAAACAATTCTTCTTCATAGGCCGGCATTCCTTTTTTTACGTTTGTTAAAATGGTAGGCGGGTAGAAAGCATGATTTCCTTCCGGGATTTGCCCGCCCAAAATACATTGAGCGCCCTGTTCAATGCTTTTTAAAACCTGATCATGCAATTGATCCCGCAAATCAACGCGGGCTTGGGGACCCACCTGGGTTTTTTCATCCAACGGATCGCCCATAATTTTAGCGCCCATTTTTTCTTTAAATAATCTGATAAAATCCTCTTCAATTTCTTTTAAAACAATAAAACGCTTGGCGGCGATACAACTTTGCCCGCTATTAACCAGGCGACTGTTTACGCAGGTTTCAGCGGCCAATTCCAGATCGGCATCTTCCAGGATTAAATAAGCATCGCTTCCGCCGAGTTCCAGCACGGTCTT
>DASQIU010000064.1:0-18032 GCA_035631395.1 Daejeonella sp.
AAAGCCGATTTTATAGTAAACATCACCTTCCAGATAATCGGTCAGGAAACGAACGGCCTGCATATAAGGAATTAGAAGCACACCCAGCATCAAGGATTTAATTTCCAACTCGGTCAAAAACCCAGCGGCTTCCTGCAAATAACCCTTGGTATAAGCTTCAAAAAAGGGAATATTCAGTTTTACCTTCTCCAGATCCTTTTCATCTTCTGGGGCTTTATTGATAATGGTACGTATGGCATCGCCAAAATCATAAGCCACATAACCGGGCATCACCGTATCCAGATCAATAATACATTGTACTCGGTCATTTTTATCCAGCAATACATTATTAAACTTGGTATCGTTATGGGTAACCCGCAAAGGCAGCCGTCCTCCTTGTCCGAGTTTCAAAACGGCGTTCATAGCTCCCCGGCGTTCATTCAGGAAATCGATTTCAGCTATCACTTCCTTTTTACGATCCATAATATCAGCATCTATGGCGGCCTGGAAACGCTCGAGACGCTTTTCAATATTGTGGAAATTGGGAATAGTATCGGCCAATAAAGCGGCATCCAGATCAGAAAGCAGGGATTGAAATTTTCCAAAAGCCTGCCCGGCCGAATATGCCTGAGCCTCATTTTCCACCAGATCATAGCAGTGGGTATCCTTCAAAAACAAATACATCCGCCAATAATTCCCATGTTCATCCTGATAATAAAGCTGACCATTCTTTAAAGGAATAATGGTTAGCACCTCTTTTTCCGGATCACTTCCCTCAATTTTGGCCAATTTTTCACGCAAATGTTCCGTTACGGTTTTAACATTCTGCATCAAGGCCGGAACGTCTTTAAAAATAGTATGATTGATGCGCTGTAAAAGATAATCGGGCAGCGTGGTATCCACGTTTTTCAGGTAAAAAGTATCGTTGATGTGTCCGGAGCCGTAGGATTCAATAGCCGCAATGCTTCCTTCTACATCAAAAAGGGATGCAATTTTTTCTATCTGTTTATTTGTACTGTTTTTATTCATGCTATCATTGTTTAGAGCAATGTGGGGTTCAATTTATAAAATGAATTTGATATAGTCTGTGACCTTAAGCGCATCGGCATTTTTATTTTCTTGCTCAAAAAATTTTTTTCAAGCGCTGTTTTTATAAGTTTGTTTAGCGCCCAAAGCGCCTTAATCAATCAACCTTAACCATTATGCTTCGTAGAGATTTTATCAAAAACACTGCCCTTACTGCGGCCGGATTAACCATTCTACCCTCGGGAACGTTATTTGCCCAAAACCGCGACAAAGTTAGATTAGGCTACATTGGCGTGGGCGCCCGGGGACAAAACCACATTCAGGAAGGTTTATTACGCGATGACGTAGAAATTATAGCCATTTGCGACCTTCAGGAATGGGCCTTTAAAGACACCCGAGGACTTTTCCAAAAAGCCGGCAAAAAGCTACCCATAGAATATACCGGCGGGCTGGATGCTTATAAGAAACTCTTAAACCGGAAAGATATTGATGCCGTAATTATTTCAACGCCCTGGCAGTTTCACCGAGACCAGGCCGTGGATGCCATGCTGGCTGGCAAATATGTAGGTTGCGAAGTGATTGCCGGCTTAAGCCTGCAAGACCATTGGGATATTGTGAATACTTCTGAAAAAACCGGCATGCCTTATATGACCTTGGAAAATGTTTGCTACCGACGGGATGTGATGGCGGCTTTAAATATGGTTCGCCAGGGACTTTTTGGAGAGCTTATTCACCTGGAAGGCGGCTACCAGCACGATTTAAGAGCCGTATTGTTCAATAATGGCAAACAATGGTACGGAGGCGGCGTAGAATTTGGCCCTAATGCCATCAGCGAGGCGCAATGGAGAACCCAGTTTAACATAGACCGTCAGGGTGATATTTATCCAACCCATGGCGCCGGGCCTGTAATGCAGTTCATCGATATTAATCGTGGGAACCGTTTTACCAGCCTGGTTTCATTTGCTTCTAAATCCAAAGGACTGGGAGCTTATGTGGAAGAGCTCTCTCCCGGACATAAAAACGCGAAGATCAATTATAAAAACGGTGATGTTGTTACCACGATGATTAATTGTGCCAATGGTGAAACTGTATTACTAAGCCACGATACGCATTTGCCTCGCCCCTACTCTTTAGGTTTCAGGGTGCAGGGCACCAAAGGGATCTGGATGGATGTAAACAAATCCATTTACATTGAACACCAGGCAAAAAAACATGATGCCTGGGAGCCGGCCAAAGAATGGTTTGAAAAATACGATCATCCGCTTTGGAAAAAATACGAACAGGAGGCCAACGGTGCCGGCCACGGAGGCATGGACTGGTTTGTTTTCAATGCCTTTATCCAATCGGTTAAACAGAAAAAGCAAACACCTATTGATGTGTATGATTCGGTAACCATGAGCGTAATTACCCCGCTTTCAGAAAAATCCATACTGGATGGAAATACTCCGCAAGAATTCCCCGACTTTACCCGCGGAAAATGGAAATCTCGGAAAAACACTTTTGCCCTGGACGATAGCGGTTTTTAAAAAAGGAGGGTGTCTAAAAAAATATTCCTTTAACGTTTCACACTTCGACAAGCTCAGTGTGACGGATCGTGGTCATGGTGAGCCTGTCGAACCATGTCGGTTGAACTTTTTTAGACACCCTCTATCTTTTCAGCGGAAGATTTTAATAAATTAGTTCAAAACCACCACACCTTTGGCTTCAAAGGCAACGCTCTTTTTAGAGGCAGTTATTTTAGCAATTTCTTCGGCCGATTTTCCGGCATCTTCGGCATAATGTTTCAACTTTTCTACAGAAACGGTATCGGCATAGGCAAATCCATCTAAAACCACTTCTTTTCCGGCAAGATCTTTAGGAACAAAAATCTTATAGTCTTTAAAGGTAATCCGGATCACATCGCCATTATCCTGCTTCATCATCATCCAGCAGCCTTTTTTAGGACAAACCTCATCTACAACACCCTTAATTTTCATGTCCTTTTTAGGCTCATCCTTCATGGTCGTTTGGATCGAATTAATGCTGATCACCTGATCGTTTTTAATAGAATCGCCATAAACGGCTGTGCCTTCTACATTGGCGATGGGTTGCTCTTTAACCTGTTTTACCTGACAAGCCGCCAATGCAGCCATAGCAATAACCGAGAGTAGAATCTTTTTCATAATTAAAATTTAAAGCAAAATATCACAATCTATATAGAACCTTTATTTCCAGAGAGGTAATATTAGGCAATAATTTTAACCAAACAAAGCCTGAAAAACTTCCTCCACTTTAGATACCGGGATAATTTCCATGCGATAGCGCGAAACATCCAGGCCTTTCATATTATAGCGGGAAATATAGATCCGCTCAAAGCCTAATTTTTCTGCTTCCGCGATGCGCTGTTCTACCCGGTTAACAGCCCGTATTTCGCCGGAAAGACCTACTTCGGCAGCAAAACAAATTTTAGAATCTACGGGCATATCCTCATGCGAAGAGATCAAAGCCACAATAACTGCCAGATCAATAGCCGGATCTTCTACCTTCAATCCTCCGGCAATGTTTAGGAAAACATCTTTAGCGCTTATTTTAAAACCGCATCGCTTTTCTAAAACCGCCAGCAACATATTCATCCGCTTGGTATCAAATCCGGTAGCAGAACGCTGTGGCGTTCCGTAAATGGAAGTACTTACCAGAGCCTGAATTTCAATCAGCATGGGGCGCATGCCTTCCAACATGGCCGAAATGGTAATACCACTCAAAGCTTCCTCTCGTTGAGAAAGGAGTATTTCGGAGGGATTGGATACTTCGCGTAAGCCGCTTCCCTGCATTTCGTAAATGCCCAGTTCTGCCGCAGGACCAAAACGGTTTTTTACCGCCCGCAGGATGCGATAAACATGGTGACGGTCGCCTTCAAACTGCAAAACCGTATCCACCATATGCTCCAGAATTTTAGGACCGGCAATCATCCCATCTTTAGTAATATGGCCAATTAAAAAAACCGGGGTTCCGCTTTCTTTGGCAAAACGCAATAGTTCGGCGGTACATTCACGCACCTGCGAAACACTGCCCGGCGTAGATTCTATATGCGCCGAGTAAAGCGTCTGGATAGAATCTATTACCAGCAGTTCGGGTTGCAATATCTCTATCTGTTTAAAAATATTCTGGGTGGATGTTTCTGTTAAAATATAAGTGGTATGCCCTGGTTTAGATTCTACCAACCGTTCTGCCCGCATTTTGATCTGCTGCTCGCTTTCTTCGCCAGAAACATACAAAACCTTTAATCCCGGAAGGTTTAAAGCAATCTGAAGCATCAGGGTAGATTTTCCGATGCCGGGCTCACCGCCAATTAAAACGATAGAACCACCTACCACACCGCCGCCTAAAACGCGGTTAAACTCCTTATCGGGAGTAACCAGCCTGCTCTCTTCGCTAAAAACAATATCCTGAATAGCGGCAGGCTTATTAGAGCGCTGGGTGCTGGTAGAACTGGTTTTCCAATCGGGAACTGAAGCGGCGGCTTTTTCAATAATTTCCTCTACAAAGGTATTCCATTGCTGACAAGAAGGGCATTTACCCAGCCATTTGGCCGATTCATAGCCACAACTCTGACAAAAATAAGCGGATCTGGTTTTAGCCATAGATTTTAGGGGATGAGGTACAAATGTAATTGATTTTATAGGAGACCCGACATTAGAAACGCGTTGCTCAATGGTTTTAAATAGCAAAGGCGCCCCGTACCTCTGGAGCGCCTTTGCGAAATTCATAACCACTATGGGTTACAATTTAATTTCTTCCTCTTTAGAATTAAAGAAATGGAATTCGGTAAGGTAATATGAGCTGATTGCCTTTACCTTAACCCATTTACTAAATTTAAAGAACCATTTCAACTGGCATGAAATCAAGCCTTTTTTAATATAAGCAGCGATATAAGGATGCACGCATAGGGTAATTCCTTTCTCGTTTTGCTCATTCAGAATGTAATCCAGGTTATTTTCAATATCGTCCATTAAAACAATACTGGCTTTAATTTCACCGGTACCATCGCAAGCCGGACATTTTTCACTGGTTACAATATTCATTTCGGGCCGTACCCGCTGGCGGGTAATCTGCACCAGACCAAATTTGCTTGGCGGTAAAATGGTATGCTTAGCCCTATCCAGCAACATTTGCTCTCTGAGATAATCAAAAAGCTCTTTGCGGTTTTGCGGCTTGTGCATATCAATAAAATCAATCACCACAATGCCACCCATATCGCGTAAACGTAATTGCCGGGCAATTTCTTTAGCCGCTTCCATATTCACCATCAGAGCATTTTGCTCCTGGTTTTCCGGATTAGCTGTACGATTACCACTGTTTACGTCAATTACGTGCAGGGCTTCGGTATGTTCTACCACCAGATAAGCGCCACCGGGCAGATTTACTGTTTTGCCAAAAGCCGCCTTAATCTGTTTCTCAATGCCAAAATGCTCGAAAATGGGTTCGCGTTGCTTATACAGCTTCACAATTTTCTCCATTTCCGGAGAAATCTCATGGACATACGACTTTACCTCTTCAAATAAAGTCTGATCCGCCACATGCACATTGGCAAAGTCAGCATTCAAAATATCACGCAAAATGGTAGAGGTACGCCCCATTTCGCCCAAAATTTTTTTCGAGGGTTCTGTATGAGGCAAGCGCCGGGCAAAGCTTTCCCATTTATCAATCAGATCCAATAGATCCTTTTGAAGCTCGGCCACTCCTTTACCTTCAGATACCGTACGGATGATTACTCCGAAATTCTTCGGCTTAATGCTCTCCACAATCTTTTTCAGACGGCTGCGCTCGGTGTTACTTTTTATCTTTTTGGAAATAGAGATTACATCCGAAAAAGGTACCAGTACCACAAAACGGCCGGCTATAGACAGGTCTGAACTCAACCTTGGGCCTTTGGTTGAAATTGGTTCTTTTGCAATCTGAACCGGCAATACCATATTGCGGGTCAGTATCTCAGAAATTTTGCCGGATTTGTTAATGTCCGCTTCCAGCTTAAAACTATTCAGCAGTTTATCTTTATAACTGCCATTCTTTATCATCTTGGTCAGCTTTATCAGCGACTGCACCTGTGGCCCCAGGTCAAGATAGTGCAGGAAAGCATCTTTCTCATAGCCTACATCTACGAAAGCAGCATTTAAGCCAGGCATGATCTTTTTGATCTTGCCCAAATAAATATCGCCAACAGCATAATTGTTGTTGACTTGCTCAGTGTTTAATTCTACGAGTTGCTTGTCTTGCAGTAAAGCAATAGTTACCCCATTCGGGGACGAATTGATAATTAACTCCTTTACCAAAAGCTACTCTTTGTGATGGCCGCTCAGAGCTGAGGGTCATCTGTTTAACACAAGGATTAATTAGAAACACATAGAAAGCACATAAACCTCCATCGCCAAAAGGCGGGAGGTTTATGTGTTAACTGATTGTAAAACAACTAGCTGAAAACTTTTTTGACAAGGTCTCTGCCAATTAATAAACATACCAGTTACTATTTTTTCTTATGTCTGTTCTTTCTTAAACGTTTCTTGCGTTTGTGAGTAGCCATTTTATGTCTTTTTCTTTTTTTACCGCTTGGCATAACTTTAGGTTTTTAAATGTTTTATAATAATTTACTGTCTTAATTCTTTGATCTTACGATCTATAAACTGCCCTAAACTTGGATCTGCAGCTAGTTCTTTACATTTCAAATAAGCCATTGCTGCTTCTTCTTTCATGCCAATATTTTCATAACTGGATGCCAGATAGAACCAGGCCTCAGGCTCTGGTTTTTGGGCAATGACGGTTTTAAAGCGACTCACCGCTTTATCAAACTGGCCAGATTTCATAGAAAACAAACCCAGGTTCAGATTAGCTTTCAGGTTGTTGGGGTCTTCTTTTACAACGGCCAGTAATAACTGGATTCCTTCCATCGGGTTAGAACCGTTTACAATAGCAACACCTAAACCTGTTTTAGCATCCAGGCTTTTCTCATCTAACTTCAGGGCATTCTGATAGGCCGACATTGCTTTTTGTACCAATGCTGGCTGGATCAGGGTATCCTGTGTGTTTTGATAAGCCTCTGTAAACCGGTCGCCGGCTTTGAGCCAGTTCTGGTAGTTATTTTCTTCTGAAGCGATCAGCTCATAGTAGAATCCGGCAGGTGCGGTCTTGTTCACATCGTCCCAACTTTGAGCCAGTTTCTTTTGTAAAGCTAATTTTTCAGCTCCTGATGCATTTTTTAGTGATTTCTCCAGCTCGGCAACCTGATTAGCTAAATTGGCATTTAACTCTTGACGGGCAGATAACGAAACGCTCTCCAGGGTTACAGCAGGCGCTGCAGCTGTTTGGGCATTGGAGTTACCAGCCTTTTCTTCAGGTTTAACCAAACCTTTAATATCTAAAGAAAGCAGCCCGGCCATTAGTATCACTACTGCACCAATAACAACAACTTGCTTTTTGTTTAACATCAGGGATTGTAAAATTTAATTTATGCTTCTAATTTTTTATTACCAGACTTTACCTTTTCAACAAAAACCTTAGCAGGTTTAAAGCTAGGCACATAATGCTCAGGTATAATAATGGCGGTATTTTTAGAAATATTACGGGCGGTCTTTTTAGCTCTTTTCTTTACTACGAAACTGCCAAAACCTCTAACATACACATTCTCCCCGCTTACCATTGAATTCTTTACCACTTTGAAGAATGCCTCTACAGCTTCCTGAACGTCTACCTTCTCTATCCCTGTTTTGGAAGAGATCTCTGCAATAATTTCTGCCTTGGTCATATCTAATTTATTCTATTATTTATCGTAAATACTTAGCTTCTTTGGGGTTGCAAAAGTATTGGTTTAAATTGAATTAGGAAAATATATTAGGGTTTTTTTTACACCAAGCCCACAAAAGCCAAATTGAAAGTACTTTTGCAATGGCTTAAAATGCTAAGCCCCTCAAAATATGAATTTTACGCAAGAAATTATCAATTGGTACCTGATGCATAAACGTGATTTACCTTGGCGGGATACCCATGATCCATACATTATTTGGCTTTCTGAAATCATTATGCAACAAACCCGGGTGGAACAGGGAATGCCTTATTTTCATCGCTTTGCGGAAAATTACCCTACCGTAGCGCATTTTGCATCGGCCACCGAAGATGAGATCCTGAACCACTGGCAAGGACTGGGGTATTATTCCCGCGGTCGCAACATGCACCATACCGCCCAAAAAGTAATGGAAGAGCATGCCGGATATTTCCCCAAAAAATATGATGAATTGATTAAGCTGAAAGGAATTGGTGAATACACCGCAGCCGCCATTTCCTCTTTCTCGGCCAATGAGGCCAAAGCAGTAGTTGATGGCAATGTTTTCAGATTGCTAGCCCGGTATTTTGGGCTAAACACTCCCATAAACACAGGAGCAGGAAAAAAACTATTTACCGAGCTGGCCAACCAACTCATCGACAAAAATCAACCAGGAACCTATAACCAGGCAGCCATGGAATTTGGCTCGCTGCAATGCAAGCCAGTAAAACCCCATTGTCCGGCTTGCCCTCTCCTACCGGGATGCCAGGCGTATAAGCAAAATCGGATTGATGAGCTGCCTGTGAAAATTAAGTCACAAAAAATCCGAAACCGGCACTTCAATTATATTGTGGCGCATACCAACCGGGGCATTTTATTGCATAAAAGAGGCCCGAACGATATCTGGCAACACCTGCATCAGTTGCCTTTATTTGAAACGCCAACATCTGCAAATGCGGTGGACATTATCCAGTCTGCTGATTTTAAGAATATTTTTGGCCCCAAAACCATTATTAAAAACGTATCCAGGCCGCCAAAACACCTTTTAAGCCACCAGCGGCTGCATGCCCAGTTTATCGAAATTGATAATTTTACTGAGCCCAACCTGGAAAAACACGACTGGTTTTGGGCCACTACACAAGATTTGAAACAGTTGGCACAACCTAAACTTATTTTTGAGTTCCTCGAAAAGTTTTTATAAATTGAGGTTATCTTATTATGAAAAAGCATGTCAGGAATTAACAAAGTTATTTTAGTGGGACATTTGGGCAAGGATCCAGAAGTCCGGCACCTTGAAGGAGGAGTTAGTGTAGCCAGCTTCCCATTGGCCACCTCCGAAACGTACAACAAAGACGGCCGCAAAATTGAGCAAACCGAATGGCATAACATTGTTATGTGGCGGGGCCTGGCCGATGTAGCCTCCAAATATCTTCAAAAAGGAAAACTGGTGTACATTGAAGGAAAATTACGCACCCGCTCATTTGAAGACAAAGAGGGCCACAAAAAATACACCACCGAAATTGTTGCCGAAAACTTTACCATGTTAGGCCGCAAAAGTGACTTTGAAAATGGAAATAGCAACCTGATGCCCGTTGAAAAACCGGTAGAACAAGCTATGACTTACGGTGAGCATAGCCCCGATGATGATCTTCCGTTTTAAATCAAAACAATTTTTTATTTATAGGTATTGGCAATACGGAGTTTTTTAATTCGTATTTGCCAATACCCTTTTTAGAGTGCAGCCTCAAGGGATATCACCCTTTCAGGGCTTATTAAGCCCATATCCTAACGATGGGGCGCATTCCCATCGTTAATAAATATCGCCCTTTCAGGGCTGAAAAAACTTACTTTATTAGTGCCAGCCCTGAAAGGGCGCCATACACCAACAGCGGGTGTAGCCCTGTGAAAAAAGCATATATACCAACACAGTGCACAGCTCTATGTCTACACAAACAGTCTCCATAGCCCTGAAAGGGCGACATATTAATCCCAAATGTACCTTTCGTCATAAGCAACCTGATACTTCTTAAGGAATCCCCGGTACTCATCCTGAAAGTTTTTCTTAGTATGATGCTCATACTGATTATCAATGTACTCAATCACCCGCTCTATCTCAGCCGGATTAACTGAAAATGCTCCGCAATAAAAGTTTTGATATGCCTCACCTTTGGTTTTTATCCATTTAGAAGAATTTGATTTCAACTTTTCCATTAGGCTTACCAGAGCTATTTTCTTAGATAGCATGCATAAAACATGAATATGATCTATATAACCACCTACTTTTATAACCTGACAATCTAATTGATTACAGGTACCACCCAAATAGCTATGTAACTCAACCTCTATATGAGGATCTATCAGCGGTTGCCGATACTTGGTACTAAATATGATATGCACATAATTTTTTACAAGCGACTGCCCCATATTTTTCAATCATATATACCTTTTGAAACAATAGCGAAAGAAAAAATCCTTTCGCTATTAAAAATTTGAGAAATCACCCTTTGGGGATTACAGATCCCTACTTTTTACTCCCCTGCCCCATATAATCCAGCGTGAGATTGGCCAAAGCTTTTACACCCAAAACAAAACCGCTTTCATCGATATAAAAATCTGGTGTATGATGAGATGGTGCTTTTAGCGGATCCTGTCCTTTAGGCATTCCGCCCAGGCTAATGTATAGTCCGGGTACTTTTTCCTGGAAAAATGAAAAGTCTTCGGCGCCGGTTACAGCCGGCTTAAGCAGCACATTGCCAGCCCCTGCTGTTTTACGCAAAGAAGGCAGCATCTTTTCAGTTAAAGCAAGGTCATTATACGTAACCGGATAACGTACGCTAAACGGAATTTTCACTTCGGCTACCGCACCGGCACTTTCAGCAGTTTTGGTAGCCACTTGTTTAACCCGCTCTACAATCATTTTCTCATCTTCAGGACTTAATGCACGCAAGGTTCCCATCATTTCCACCTGCTCCGGGATAATATTGGAACGGTTGCCTCCATGAATAGAACCAATAGTTACCACTCCGGCATTTTGAGTAACGTCCAGGTTACGGCTGACAATGGTTTGCAGATTATTAATAATCTGAGCAGATACCACAATAGGATCTACCGAGGACCAGGGATAAGCTCCATGCGCCTGCTTGCCTTTAACAATGATCTGCATATCGTTTACAGAAGCCATGGTACCGCCCGGACGATAAGCAATTTTACCAACCTCGGTTTGAGAATTAATATGCAAGCCAAAAACCACATCTACCGGCGGGTTTTGCATCACTCCTTCTTTGATCATTAATTCGGCGCCGCCTTCTTCGCCAAATGGCGGACCTTCTTCGGCGGGCTGGAAAATAAATTTAACCGTTCCGGCCAAATCGTTCTTTACCGAAGCTAGAATCTCGGCCACACCCATTAAAATAGCCACATGCGAATCGTGTCCGCAAGCATGCATCACTCCTACCTCCTGGCCATTAAAGGTGCTTTTTACTTTAGAGGCAAAGGGCAAATTTACCCGCTCAGTTACCGGCAAGCCGTCCATATCAGCACGTAATGCAACTACAGGCCCCGGCTTTCCTCCTTTCAGCAGGCCTATCACCCCGGTTTTAGCCACCCCGGTTTTCACTTCTATGCCCAACGCTTTTAAATGCCGGGCCACTATATCGGCTGTTCGGGTTTCATGATTTCCCAGTTCGGGATGTTCATGAAAATCTCGCCGCCAGGCAATCACTTTGGGTTCAATTTTATCGGCCGACTGGCTAACTTTAGCCTTCAGGGCATCATTTTGAGCAAACGCGGGAATTGTCAGCAGCAAAAATCCCGGCAAAAACAGTTTATTCATCCGATTTAGGTTTTAAACTGAAAAATACAGTTTTGGATGAATTTTTGACAAATTATTTACAGCTGCTTAAAGGAGATATCCATTAATTGATATTTTTTCCAATCATTGAAATCATAGTGCCACCACTCATTATTAATAACGGTAAAACCATGTCTTTCCATGGTCATCCGTAACAGATCCCGATTCTTTTGAACAGCCGGACTCAAGCCCGCAAAATTTGGGCTGGCCTCAGGAGCAAAACTATCATAAGGAGTAGGCATTTCTAATTCCCGGCCGGTTTTCAGATCAATCAGACTGAGATCAACAGCGCAACCCCTATTATGCCGGGAACCGTTTTTAGGGTTAGCCACAAAATCCTTATCATTAGCTATTTCATAAAATTTAACCGTTATGGCATAAGGGCGATAAGCATCGAATATTTTTAAACCCAATCCCTGTTTATTTAATTCAGCCTGAATTTTCTGCAAAGCCCGAACTACGGGAAGCCGGGCAAAAGCCCTGGCCTGATTATAAACCGCCTGATGAGTAAAATTATTCGCGGTAGCATACCGGATATCGAGTTGTATATTGGGAATATATTTTTTGATCTCTACTAACCGATTGTTGCTATCGGCAGCAATAACTGCCTTATAGCCCTGCCGGGTATCAATAATATCCAGTCCGTATGGATTATTCTGGGCAACCGCATTTAAAGAAAACAAACAGGAGGCAACAATAAGAAAGTATTTCATGGAGGTTTTTGCCGTCCAATTTAATATTTCTTAGCGATTAGAAACCATCAACAAACTCAAATCTTTGAAAGGGATATTAAAGCGCTCGGCTAAATCAATATTGGTTAACTGGCCCTGATACAAGTAAACGGCATTGCGCACACCAGACTTTTCCCACATCACATTCATGATACCGCCTTTTTCACCAATATCAAGCAAAATAGGGGTTATAATATTGGTTAGAGCATAAGTAGCAGTTCGTGAAACTCGCGAAGCAATATTGGGTACGCAATAATGGATTACCTCATATTTGCGGAAGATTGGTGCGGTATGGTTGGTAACCCTGGAGGTTTCAAAACAGCCGCCCTGGTCAATACTTACATCAATAATTACGGAATTGGGCTTCATCCGGCTTACGGTTTCTTCAGACACAATACAAGGACTGATGCCATGCTGGGCACGGATAGCGCCTATGGCCACATCACAACTCCACAAGGCTTTTTGAAGAACCACGGGCTGTATTACCGAGGTAAATACCGGACTGCCCACATTACTTTGCAAGCGTCGAAGTCGGTAGACTGAACTATCAAAAACTTTTACTCCAGCGCCTAAGGCCAGGGCTGCCCGGGTAGCATATTCGCCCACGGTGCCGGCGCCTAAAATCACAATTTCGGTTGGAGGGACACCAGTTATGCCCCCAAGCATCAGGCCTTTGCCTTCAAAAACATTGCTTAAATATTCGGCGGCAATTAAAACCGAGGTGGAACCAACAATTTCGCTCATGGCCCTAACCACACTCAATACATTGCCTTCATCACGCAGGTATTCAAAAGACAGTGCCGTTACCTTTTTCTTCATTAAGGCCTGCAGATATTCGGCCTTTAAGCTAGACATTTGCAGGGCCGACAGCAAAACCTGTCCATTTTTCATCATGACTATTTCATCATGGGTTGGCGGAGCAATTTTGATGATGAGGTCGGCCTGGTAAACTTCTTTTTTATCGTAAACAATTTTGGCTCCCTGCTCGCTATACTCACGATCGTTAAAATTGGAGGCCATACCGGCTCCGGCTTCAATAACTACCTGATGGCCGTTATTAACCAGCAAGGCTACAGATAAAGGCGTTAAGGCAATACGATTTTCTTGGAAAGAGGTTTCTTTAGGAATGCCAATATACAGACTGTTTTTCTGGGTCTTGATTTCCATCATTGCTTCTTGAGGCTGCAATAAACCCTGTTTGGCAATGTTAGATAGTTCACTCATCATGGCGCTTCAAAAGTTTTTTGAAATTACGATTTTTTAGAGGGACGAAATAATTTCTTCTCCTTTATTTAATTGTTTCGGCCGAAACAACCCGCTGAGTATCTGAAATGGCCATCACATTCACTTTCACATAATTGGGAGGCCAGAGTGAAGTGATTTTTTCGGGCCATTCTATAAAACAATAATTGCCCGAGTACAGATATTCCTCAAAACCGATATCAAAGGCTTCTTCTTCGTTTTTTATACGATAGAAATCGAAATGATAAATAACGCCTTGACGCGATTTATATTCATTCACAATAGAAAAGGTGGGGCTGGCTACCAGATCTGTTACGCCCAACTCGGCACAAAGAGCCTGAATAAAGGTGGTTTTACCGGCTCCCATCTCTCCAAAAAACAGGAAAACCTTTGGACTATCAGCAAAAAAAAGCAACTTTTTGGCCGCTGCCGGCAAATCACTCTTAGAATTTATTTCAATTAACATTTTTTGGGTAAGGAATTTAGATAGTTAGGGGTTAGAATACCACACCACATTCAGATTTGCAAAATACATGTAATTCGTGTTTTTCTCAACCATGTAATTAGTGGAGGTTTTTACCGAGGGCTATAAGTAAGATAAGGCACAATCATTTCTTCCAATGAAATACCTCCATGCTGGAAAGTGGCATTAAAGTAATTTACGAACTGATTATAGTTGTTTGGATAAACGAAATAGCTGTCTTCTTTAGCAAAAATAAAACTGGAGCTCAGGTGCAGTTTAGGCAACATTGCATCATGCGGGTTTTTGATATGAAAAACATCCCGAGGAATAAAATTCAGGTTTTTGCCCTGCTTGTAACGCAAGTTGGTATTGGTATTCCGATCGCCAATGACCTTGCTGGGATGTTTTACGCTAATGGTTCCGTGGTCGGTAGTAATGACTAACCGGATATTTTTACGGGATAATTTTTTAAGCATATCCAGCAAAGGCGAGTGTTCAAACCAGGAAAGGGTTAATGAGCGGTAAGCGGCCTCATTATTGGCCAATTCGCGGATCATGGCCATATCTGTACGGGCATGAGAAAGCATATCCACAAAATTGTACACAATTACATTCAAATCATTCCCCATCAGGTTATTTACCGTTTCGGTAACTTCTTTTCCCTGTTCAAAGGTGAGTACTTTTTGATAAGAATATTTGCATTCTTTGCGCAAGCTGCGTTGAATTTGGTCAGCCAAAAACTTGTCTTCATACAGGTTTTTTCCGCCCTCGTCCTCATCATTCTGCCACATTCCGGGATATCGTTTCTCCATATCCAAAGGCATTAAACCCGAAAAAATAGCATTACGGGCATACTGAGTAGCTGTTGGCAAAATACTGTAATAGCTATCTTCCTCATCCAGGCGATAAAACTCAGTAATAATAGGATTGATAATTTTCCATTGATCATACCGCAGATTATCTATCAGGATAAAAAAGGTTGGCTTATTACTTTCTAAGGTGGGGAACAGTTTCTTTTTAAGAAGTTGGTTGGAGGTTACCGGACCAGCTTCGGGGTTTTTAAGCCAGTTCAGGTAATTTTTCTCGATAAATTTAGAGAACTGTACGTTGGCCTCTGATTTTTGCATGGTCAGAATTTCATGCATTCCAACATCTTCCAGTTTCTCCAGAGAGAGCTCCCAAAAAACCAGCTTTTTGTAAACATCCACCCATTCAGCATAGCTCAGATTTTCATTTAATGTCATCCCCAGGTTTCTGAAATCCTGCTGATAGGCCATCGAAGTTTTTTCACTAACCAGGCGTTTATTATCAATCAGCTTTTTAATGGTCAATAAAATCTGCTTGGGGTTTACCGGCTTGATCAGATAGTCATCGATCTTAAAACCGATAGCATCTTCCATTAAGTATTCTTCCTCATTTTTGGTGATCAGCACAATGGGAACATCGGGATTTATACTTTTGATCTGACCCAGGGTTTCCAATCCTGTTAAGCCAGGCATATTCTCATCCAGAAAAACCAAATCAAAGTTTTCTTTTTTAAACAGATCCAGCGCATCGCTTCCGTTAGTAACCGTTTGTACGCGGTAACCTTTTTCATTAAGGAATAAAATATGTGGTTTTAACAGGTCGATTTCATCATCGGCCCATAAAATATTAGTTTCTGGCATAATCTTTTCTTCTAAAAAACAAAAAAGGACAGCGGAGTTTAAAGCGGTGTAATTATTTCAAACAGAGAACTGTAAACTTCTTTTTACAACCAGATTAGGCCCCATTAAGCCCTAAATCTTTTTTTGTCTCATTAAAAATAACAATTTTTGTGCCTTAGCCCTCAATTTTGAACAAGAAAAAAATTATTAACGATCCGGTACACGGTTTTATCACTATACCGTTTGAGTTGGTGTACGACCTGATCCAGCACCCATATGTGCAGCGCCTGCGCAATATTAAACAGCTCGGCATGACACATTTGGTGTATCCCGGCGCTTTACACACCCGTTTTCATCATGCCTTGGGGGCCATGCATTTAATGGGTTTGGCCGTAGAAACTATCCGGAGCAAGGGGCATACCATTAGTCAGGCGGAAGAAGAGGCGGTAGTTATTGCCATTTTACTGCATGATATTGGCCACGGTCCTTTTTCACATGCCCTGGAGCATACTCTGGTGGAAGGGGTTTCGCATGAGCATATTTCTACCCTGCTGATGGATAATTTAAACCGGCAATTTAACGGCCGGCTGAATATGGCCCTGGAAATCTTCAATAATCGCTACCCTAAAAAATTCCTGCACCAACTGGTTTCAGGTCAGTTGGATATCGATCGCCTGGATTACCTAAACCGGGATAGTTTTTTTACCGGCGTATCTGAAGGAGTAATTAGCTCTGACCGCATTATCAAAATGCTCAATGTTGCCAATGATGAGCTGGTGGTTGATGAAAAAGGCATTTATTCTATAGAGAAGTTTTTAATTGCCCGCCGGCTAATGTATTGGCAGGTATATCTGCATAAAACCGTTATTGCAGCCGAACAAATGTTGGTTAAAATATTGGAAAGAGCCAAAAAGCTGTCCGTATTAGGGAAAAACCTGTTTGCTACACCTGCTTTGACGCATTTTTTAAAGCACTCTATTACAGCTGAAGATTTTAAAAAGGACCCCATTCACCTGGAAAATTTCTCCAGGCTGGATGACCACGATATTTTTACTTCGATAAAGGTTTGGGCCGGCGACGAGGACTTAATACTTTCTACCCTTTGCAAGCATTTTATTGCCCGCAATCTATACCAGGTTGAAATCAGTACCCAGCCGCCCTCCGCCACAAAAATTGAACAGTTGATTCAGAAAAGTATATCCAGATTTAACATCAGTGAGGAGGATACGTCTTATTTTATTTTTACAGATACCATTAAAAACAATGCCTATAGCGTAGACGACGGAAACATAAATCTATTGATGAAAGATAAAAGCATACAGGACATAACCCTTGCTTCAGACAACTCAAACCTGGAAGCTTTGGCCAAAACTGTAGAAAAACATTACTTATGCTACCTCAAGGAATTGAAACATATTTTCTGAAAGTAGCTCTAAGAGAGACAGATATACTAAGTACGGACAAAATTTGTTCGTTAATTTATAACACCTAAATTTGCCGCATGCAATTAACTGCACATCAGATTGCGCTTTTGTTGAATGGAACCGTGGAAGGTAACCCCGATGTGTCAGTAAACCAACTGGCTAAAATTGAAGAGGGTACTCCAGGATCGCTTTCATTCCTGGCCAACCCAAAGTACGAGCAATACCTGTATCAAACACAGGCCTCCATTGTTATCATTAATAACGACGTAACCCTGGCACACCCGGTAAGTTGCTCATTAATACGCGTTAAGGACGCTTACAGTGCTTTTTCCGTTCTTTTAGAAAAATACAATACCATTAAACTGGATAAAAAAGGAATTGAAACGCCTTCATTTATTCACCCAAGCGCTAAAATTGGCAAGGATGTATATATTGGAGCCTTTGCCTATATTGGTTCCAATGTAGAAATTGGCGATAATTCTAAAATTTATCCTAATACCTATTTAGGAGATAATGTTAAAATCGGACATAACTGCACCTTATTTGCTGGCGTAAAAGTTTATGCCGATTGCGTTTTACACAATCAGATCATCGTTCACTCGGGCACCGTTATTGGAAGCGATGGTTTTGGGTTTGCCCCTCAAAAAGACGGAAGCTATACCAAGGTTAGCCAGATTGGAAATGTGATGATAGAGGATGATGTAGAAGTTGGCGCTAATTGTTCCATAGACCGGGCTACCATGGGCTCTACTATTATCCGCCAAGGCGTAAAGTTAGATAACCTGATTCAGGTAGCTCATAATGCAGAAATTGGCCGAAATACGGTTATTGCCGCTCAAACAGGAATATCAGGCAGCAGCAAAATAGGCGAAAACTGCATT
>DASQIU010000065.1:0-4064 GCA_035631395.1 Daejeonella sp.
AAAGCTACTGCTAACCAAATTTTCTGCAGCACTTCTCCGAATTGCTTTCTGAACTGCTTCATTAAATGTTCCTACAAGCTGTTTTTAAAACTTTCTTAACGCTAAACCTTGTGAGGCCGGAGAGTGGTGTCGGAACGGTTGGGACTTTATTGCAAATGTAGCCATAGAATGATATTAGTATGTTCGTAAAGACACAAACCGAGGCCTGTGTGCAGATTGACTTCCTCTCAAATCAAACAACTCCACAAATTTACCAAATCAACGAATCCACAGCCTACTCAACAAACTGTTTTTGCAGGCGTTCCAGGTTTTCAATCATTTCTTCCAGTTTGGTTTCTTCTTTGCGAATGTAGTTTCGCATCAGAATAACATAACAATAGATGATCCAGGCTACGGTTGCTGCCAGCCCCAGTACAGTAACCCAGATGGAGGCAATAAAAGAGATCTCGATAAAATAGAGTAAAATGCCCAGGCTGAAAAAGAGTGTGTAGATGCGGTATTTGCGGGTGTTTAAGATATAACGATCCTGCTTGAACTTTTTTAGGTAGATGATGTAATCTTCGGGTTTGCTTAAGAGCAATGAATCGTTTTTGATGCGTTTATAATCCCTGATTTGAGTGTATAAATAAAAGAAACAGCAAGCCACCAGAATAAACATGGCCAGATGGGTGGTCCACAGTTTAAAAGGACTAGCGATCCAGATATATAACAACAGCGAAATGGCCAGTCCCATGCTGATCAGTTCAATCAGCAGTTTTTTAGCCAAACTGTTTTTGGATTTGCGCACCCGTTTCAATACATCTTCATAGCTTACCTTGGGTACTGCAACCTGGGCCTGCCAAATGTTCTTCAACGCTTCAAAATCTTTCATGTTGGTTATATAGCTCAGTTAATTTTTGTTTAATACGATGGATCTTTACCCGCAGATTTCCCTCAGAAATACCCGAGATCTGGGCAATTTCGGGGTAAGGCACTTCATCCAACACCATGGTAATGATAATACGCTCATTTTCCTGGAGCTTGGCAATACATTGATATAAGGAAGCTACCTGTTCCTGTTTTCCGGAAAATTCCTCGCAGGTATTTTCAATAATGGTATCGGTAATTTCATCTTTTGCCTGTCGTTTTTCACTTCGCAGCCAGGATAAGCAGGTATTTACCGCAATGCGGTAGATCCAGGTAGATATTAAAGCCTGATTTCTGAACTTATCCAGGTTTTGCCAAACTTTTAAGAAAGTTTCCTGCAGCAGGTCGTTTGCCGAGTCTGCATCGCCGGTATAACCATAGCATAGATGGTAAATTTTCTTGGAGTTCGCCTGAAATAAGTCTTTAAACAGCGCTTCTTTATTCACTCGGATTGTTTTTCTTGCTTTAGATTGCGTTCAATCAATATTGTTACAAAATAAAATTAAGTTAAAGCAGATGGATATTGATGCCACCAGCGCAATTTGTCTGCGGCTTTTTGCAGCAGTTGCTCTAGCTCTTGCTGATAATCAAATTGCAGGTCTTCGTGCAGTTTCGGGATCAGGGATTTGATTTTTAGCAACTGCCTGATCAACAAGCTCTGTAAAGGTTTATGGGAAGTTTTTGGATCGGTATATTCCAGAAAATTACGGCAGAACCAAAGCAATAGTTCCAGTTCTACCTCGCTGGAAAGGGTGTATTTGGCATATTTGTTCAATAGACGCAATATTTTCCGTAATGATTTGGTGCTGTAGTAATAATGCTTTTGCAAGTTTTTAAAATCATCTTCTAAAAAGATTTTTACCTTTTCGGCGTAAGCCAATGGATCAGAAGCATCGTACAACAAATAGTTTAACAATTCTTTGTTTTCCTTTTTATACTTGACCATACGCAGGCATAATTCGGTCAGTTCAGGTACGCTGCGCTGGGATAATTCTTTCTTCAGATCGGCTAATTTCTCGGGCTTCATGGGGCTTGCATTTGCGAGGTAAATCTAAATAATTACATTTGTTGGTGATAAACATTAGTATGAAGATTAAAAATATTGGGTTACTTGTACTTATAACCGTTTCTATTGCAGCTCTTTTAGCGTTTGCCAATCATTATAATATTTTAGCCGTTCCGGATGTTGCCTTGTTCTTTTCCAGGTGGCTGGCTATTGCTAGTTTGGTTTTGTTGGGCTTCAAAAAGAAGTCATTAACTGCCTGGATTTTGATATCTATGGTTGTTGGTGCCGAAATTGGACACGACTTTGCCGAAGTAGGCATGAAGCTTCAGGTACTGAGCAAGGTGTTTCTGAAAATGATTAAAACCATTGTGGCACCTTTACTTTTTGGTACCCTGGTTTATGGTATTGCCGGCCATTCAGACCTGAAACAGGTTGGTCGTATGGGCTGGAAATCCATTGTGTATTTTGAAATCGTAACCACTTTGGCCTTATTTATTGGCTTGGCAGCCATTAATATTTCCCAAGCCGGTGTAGGCATCAAAAACCCTCCGGGGCCGGCGCATGAGGAATTACCCAATGTGGCTTCTCAGTCATTAAATGATATCATTCTGCATGTTTTTCCTGAGAACTTTGCCAAATCTGTAGCCGAAGGACAGGTTTTACAGATTGTGGTTTTTAGTATCATTTTTGGTATTGCCCTGGCTATGGTACGCGAAGATAAGCGTCAGCCGATGCTGAAGTTTACCGAAAGCTTATCAGAGGTGATGTTTAAATTCACCAATATCATCATGTATTTTGCTCCAATTGGGGTGGGCGCTGCCATTGCTTACACCGTAGGACATATGGGACTGGGTATTTTGGTAAACCTGTTCCAGTTGCTAATTACCTTGTACGTAGCCCTGATCTGTTTCCTGCTGCTGGTGTTATTGCCTATCGCTTTAATAGTTGGTGTTCCCATTAAAAAGTTTTTACAAGCTATTGCCGAGCCGGTTTCTATAGCTTTTGCTACCACCAGTTCTGAAGCGGCTTTGCCACGGGCTATGGAAGCCATGGAGCGTATTGGGGTTCCTCGTAAAATTGTAGCTTTTGTAATGCCTACTGGTTATAGTTTTAACCTGGATGGTACTACTTTATACCTTTCTTTAGCAGCCGTTTTTGTGGGGCAGGCTGCCGGAATGCACATGAGCTTCGGTCATCAGTTATTAATTGTTTTTACCCTAATGTTAACCAGTAAAGGAGTAGCCGGAGTGCCGCGTGCTTCCCTGGTAATTTTATTGGGTACCGCCGCTTCCTTTGGTATGCCGGTTTGGCCAATATTTATCATTTTGGGTATTGATGAGCTGATGGACATGGCCCGCACCTCAGTAAACGTGATTGGAAACTGTTTGGCTACCGTTGTTGTTGCTAAATGGGAAAAAGAATTCAATCCGCCGGCAGAACTGGCCATGCCCGATGAAACACGCATCCATAACCTGGAAAGTGTAGTTGACGAGCTTTAATTGAATTGAGAAAAATATTATTTGAGAGATAGAGATGAGTAATCGGAGTAAAAAAATATTTTTGGCAATTAGCATTATCGCCCCTTTCCTGATGTACTGTTTTTACTATTACAGCATCATGGTTAAAAATGCCCCTTATAAGTTTGCCGAATTTGAGTCCATTACTTTTAAATATGGTATAGGCGATAGCTTGGTGAATCAGTATAACTCAAAGACCGGCGATTATCAGTATTTGAACAATGCCGATTCATTGATCAAAACCAAGGTGAAATTAAGTAAAGACGATCTGCTGTATTTGCATCGCAAGGCTGCCGAGCAGGGGTTTTGGAATTTCCCGGAAAATATGTCCGGAAAGGCCAATCCGGGACATGATGCCAATGCCCCAAGATATTACATCGAATATGATTATCAGCATAAAAGTAAACATGTGCTATTTGATGCTGATTATAACGGCAATCCAAAATTGGGTGAAGCTGCCCGTAATTTGATCAAAGAAATCAATTCCATGGTTGAAGACGCTCATAGCCGTCAAAGGCAGTAGGGCTTTTATATCGCATGAAAAAATCAGGCCGGGCTTCTATAGAATGTAGAAGCCCGGTTTTTTTATGCCGGACTTGGGCGTTCCCCTTCGGGTCGGGCTTTCCGCTTCAATC
>DASQIU010000066.1:0-4480 GCA_035631395.1 Daejeonella sp.
GCGATACCGTAAAGTTTAATTCCAAAAATCCGTATCGAATACAAGTAACCGGTCGTATTAAACATTATATTTCGGCTTTTGGCGAGCATGTAATAGGGGAGGAAGTGGAGCAGGCTCTCTTATCGGTGGCCCGCGAAGAAGGGCTGGAGATAACGGAATTTACGGTGGCTCCGCAGGTAAATCCACCTGATGGCAGTTTACCTTACCACGAATGGTTTATTGAATTTGTGCAGGTTCCTGCTAATCTGGATCAGTTCCGGGAAAAGGTAGATGCCGCTTTACAGAAAAAGAATTCCTACTACTATGACCTGGTAGAAGGGAAAATATTGCAACCTCTCCACATCAGGCCATTGAAACCGGGAACTTTTATCAATTATATGAGATCCCAGGGCAAACTGGGCGGACAGAATAAAGTTCCCCGTTTAGCCAACGACCGCAAAATTGCCGATGAATTAACCCGGTATATTGACCAACTGAATGGTTAATTTTGCTGATGGCCATTGGGCTAAATAGTGCAAAATGAATTTTTTATTATAGTTTCGGATTTTGCTGCAGAACATCAACCTACAGCTATAATTTGGACGATAAATTTACAAAGGAGCGTTTGAAAGCGTGATGGCGATTAACAATATAAAAAAGGAAGAATTTAAGACCCGCTCGGTAGCTATTTTAGGATCTACCGGCAGTATTGGCACTCAGGCCCTGGAAGTGATCAGGCAGCATCCTGGCCGATTTAGGGTTAGTGTGTTAACTGCACAATCAAATGCTGAATTGCTTATACAGCAGGCTTTAGAATTTCAGCCCGATTATGTAGTGATTGGCGATGAAAGTCGTTGCCGGGAAGTGGAAGATGCTTTGCGTTTAACCCAAGCCAAGGTGCTTTGCGGTTTGGATGAACTTTCTGCTGTGGTAGCCCATGCCAATATTGATATTGTTTTAACCGCTTTGGTGGGTTTTGCCGGATTAAAGCCTACTTTGGCCGCTATCCGGGCCGGAAAAGATATTGCCCTGGCGAATAAAGAAACATTGGTAGTAGCCGGTGAGCTGGTTACTTCTTTGGCGGCTCAGCATCAGGTTAAAATTTTACCAGTTGATTCTGAACATTCGGCCATATTTCAATGTCTGGCGGGTGAAGAAAATAGCCCGATTGAAAAAATCTATTTGACGGCTTCCGGCGGTCCCTTCCGTGGAAAGAATGCCGAATTCTTGGCCCAGGTGACCAAAAATGAGGCTTTAAAGCATCCTAATTGGGTAATGGGCGCCAAAATTACCATTGATTCGGCCACCTTGATGAATAAAGGCTTGGAGGTAATAGAAGCTAAGTGGTTGTTTAACCTGGAGCCATCGCAAATTGATGTCATTGTGCATCCACAATCTATTGTGCATTCTATCGTTCAGTTTACCGATGGATCTATGAAGGCGCAAATGGGTTTGCCCGATATGAAATTGCCTATCCAGTATGCTTTGGCCTATCCGGAGCGGATCAGTAATACTTTTCCGCGGTTTAATTTTTTAGATTATCCCAATCTTACGTTTGAACCAGCCGATACGGCTACTTTCCGGAACTTGGACCTGGCTTTTTCTGCCCTTCAAGCCGGCGGAAATATGCCTTGTGTCATAAATGCTGCCAACGAAGTGGTTGTGGCCGAGTTTTTGAACAACCGGGTTGGGTTTCTGCAAATGAGTGAGATAATTGAACGCTGCATGAGCAAAATATCCTTTGTTTCCAATCCATCCCTGGATGACTATTTGGAAACCGATCAGGAAACCCGTAGTTATGCGCAGCAATTAGTAACAAAAGGTGAATATTAGTATCCAAATATAAATTAGAAAGAACGCATGGACGGATTAATTATGGCAGGTCAGCTGCTGCTAGGACTATCTATTTTGATTATTTTACACGAAGCAGGGCACTTTTTTGCCGCCCGGGCTTTTGGTATCAAAGTAGAGAAATTCTATTTATTTTTTGATGCCTGGGGATTTAAGCTTTTTAGCTTTAAATATAAAGATTGTGAATATGGAATAGGTTGGTTGCCCCTGGGTGGCTATGTGAAAATTGCCGGTATGATTGATGAATCTATGGATACTGATCAGCTGGCTGGGCCGCCGCAACCCTGGGAATTTCGTTCTAAGCCCGCCTGGCAACGACTTATTGTCATGCTGGGAGGCGTAACGGTAAATATCATTCTGGGTATCTTTATTTTTTGGATGCTTACTTTAAAGTATGGCGAAAGTTATATTCCTAATGATAAGCTGCAGTACGGCATTGCCCCTGGCATTATTGGGCGCAGCATTGGCCTGCAGGCCGGAGATAATATCACGGCAGTAAATGGTAAAAAAGTGGTTCGCTTTGAAGAGTTAAACAGCTCAAAGGTGCTGTTTGGCAATACCGAACTTAATGTAAACCGCCATGGTGAGCAAAAAACCATAACCGTACCCGGAGATATCATTAATGAGCTATCAGATTACGGTATCGGGCAATTTATCGAAGCCAGGGGACTGATGGGAAGCATTGCCGATCTTGCGCCCGCAGGAAATGCCGAAAAAGCCGGTTTGCAAAAAGGCGATAGCATTATAGCTGTAAATCAGACGCCGGTTAAGTTTTTTGATGAATTCCAAGCTGAAATGCAAGCTAATCGTGGCAAATCGGTAGAATTATCGGTATTACGCCATAACCAGCCGCTAACCATTAAGACTACTGTTTCAGAAGAAGGAACCCTTGGCGTAATTATTCCGCGTTTGGGTGTTCCGGTAGAAAATGCCAAATATGGTCTTATGGAATCTTTGCCAGTAGGTGCTTCTAAAGCCTGGGGTTCTTTTGCTGACAATGCCAAAGGTCTGGGAAAAGTTGTGACAGGCGAAGTGAAAGCTAACAAGGCATTTACCGGCCCAATTGGTATTGCCACCATGTTTGGAAACACGGTAAACTGGTATAAATTCTGGAGCCTGGTAGGTTTACTTTCTATGGCTTTGGCTTTAATGAATTTGCTGCCTATTCCAGCCTTAGACGGTGGTCATGCCCTGTTTTTGGTAATTGAAATGATTAAAGGAGAACCGCTGAGCGATAAATTTATGGAAAGGGCTCAAATGGTGGGCTTTATTATCCTGATTACGCTGATGGTGTTTATTTTTGGAAACGATATTATTAAACACGTTTTAAATTAAGATTGTCATCCCCAGGAATTTGTCATCCCGAGGAACGAGGGATCTATAGCGAAATTCAGATGCTTCGTTCCTCAGCATGACAATCCTTCGTCAGCCTGAGCTTGTCGAAGGCTTGCGTTTGACTTGTCATATTCGCCTGAGCTTGTCGAGTCAGCCTGAGCTCGTCGAAGGCTTCATGGGAAAAACCTATATTAATAAGCAATAATGAATTATTTTGAGTTGTACGATTTGCCGGTAAAATTCCATGTGGACGAAGCCCTGGTGAAAAAGAAGTTTTATGAACTGAGCAAGCTTTATCATCCCGATTTTTATGCCAATGAGTCCCAAGAAAAGCAACAGGAGATATTAGAACTTTCTACCCTAAATAATAAAGCTTACCAGGTTTTGTCTAATCCGTTAAAACGGATCGAATACATTTTAAGCTTACATGAACTGATGGCCGAAGGCGATAAATATCAGCTTCCGCAGGATTTTTTAATGGAGATGATGGAAGTGAATGAAGCCTTAATGGAGCAGGAGTTTGAACCCAATGCTACCAGTTTGCAGTCTATCCAAAGCCAGGTAGAAGAAATAGAAACAGCTCTTTTTGATGAATTAAAGCTACAAACCGAGGCTTTTGATGCAGAAAATACCGACCAGCATAAAAGTACTCTGCTCAAAATCAAGGATATCTGGTATCGTCAAAAATATTTGTTGCGAATACGGGAGAGTTTAAATAGATTTGCAGCCCGCATATAAGTAAAAGCGAATGCCCAGCTGGCGGAATTGGTAGACGCGTTGGTCTCAAACACCAATATTTTCGGATGTGCCGGTTCGACTCCGGCGCTGGGTACGATTAAATTAGTAAACCCTTGTAAATTAAATATTTGCAAGGGTTTTTCTTTTTTAGGGGACGGTTTTGAATTTAATTTATATGATCTATATTTAACCTGTGAAGTCAGACCAGATATTTACGGTAAAAGAATTAGTATATCTATTCATTATTTCTGTCTTAGTTATAAGTATTCTTATATATTTATTACCTAATGATGCTCGAACGACTGTTAATCATATTTCGATAGCTAGTTCAGTTTTTGGATTCTCTGCATTTTTTATCACTCTTAAACAGATTCACTCCCTAAAACAGATAGCATTACAGACAGAATTAGCTGTTAATAATAAACTTAGAGGTTATAATAAAATAATATTTTTAACAGAATTATCTAGTAAAATATCGCTAATTTCTGAGATTAAAGGCCACTTACGTAAGAAACAGTTTGAAATTTGTGTGTATAGGATGGATGATTTTAAACGAATCCTCGCTAACCTCAACACT
>DASQIU010000067.1:0-3512 GCA_035631395.1 Daejeonella sp.
GTATTAATTACGTTAACTCCATTAAAACGGGTGGTTGCACTTCCGTGCGATACGGCGCTGGATTGCGAAGGCTGTCCTTTACCATCGTTAAACGATCCGCCCAGGCGGTAATCGCTTTGATCGCAGACGGCGGCGCAGGAATTCCAGAACTCTTGTGTATTGGATTGGTAGGCCACATCTTTGAGCATTCCGGTAATTTTACCCTGTTTGATCTCGTAAAAGGTTTGTCCGCCAAACTGGAAATTATAGCGTTGCTGGTCGATAGAGTAGGAGCCATCACCGATAATGTAGATTCCTTTTTCTACGTTTTTGATCATGTCATCAACGCTCAGTTTTTGTTTTCCGGCCTGCAGGGATACGTTTGGCATGCGCTGGAATTGAACATCGTCCCAACCCTGGGCATAACAGCAGCCTTGAGATTCATTGAGGCCGATAATATGAGCCTGATCACGGGTGGCCTGGTAATTTACCAGAACACCATCTTTAATCAGATCCCATTGCTTGCATTTTACGCCTTCATCATCATAACCTACGGCTCCTAAAGATCCGGGTTGAGTTTTATCGGCTACCACATTAACCAGTTTGTTTCCGAAATTGAATTTTTTGGATTCCCATTTATCCAGGGTCAGGAAACTGGTGCCGGCATAATTGGCTTCATAGCCTAAAACCCGGTCTAATTCTGTGGGGTGACCAACCGATTCATGGATGGTTAACCAAAGGTGCGAAGGATCCAGCACCAGATCGTATTTTCCGGGCTCTACCGATTTGGCCTTTAATTTTTGCTCGGCATTAGCGGTTGCCGCTTTAATATCTTCCAGAATATCGTAACGGTCTTTATACCGGGTTACAATGCCATTTACTTTGCTGCTTTCTTTTGGGTTCAGGTATTCATAACCCATGCCCATAGGCGAGCTTAATGAACGGATGGCTTCAAATTTTCCGGAGCCGCGGTCTATTTTGGTAACCGTAAAGCTGGGATAAATGCGGTGTACATCCTGATCAATATAAGATCCATCGGTAGAAGCGAAATATTTTTGCTCATTGACGGCAAACAGTACCGAATTGACAAAATTGGCTCCGCCTTGTAAAGCCGCCGCGTTGGTGGCCAAAAGCAGATCTAATTTCTCTTTAACAGGAACTTCGAATGCGTTTTTTTCGATAGGAGTTTTCCAACTTACCTCGCCATAACCTTTTTGCGGAGCTAATTGCACCGGCGTACCCTGAATTTTGGCGTTGGCCTTGGCTACGGCCACAGCTCTTTCGGCGGCTTTGGCAATTTCCTCTTTGGTAACTTTATGGGTTGCGGCAAAACCCCAACATCCATTGGCAATTACCCGGATACCCACACCAAAAGATTCGGTATTGCTAATTCCCTGAACCCGATTTTCGCGGGCTGCCACAAACTGGTTTAAGTACCGGCCAATCCGGATATCGGCATAGCTTGCTCCTTTAGCACGGGCCGCGTTCAGCGCCACATCCGCCAGTTGTTTTTTTAGCTTTACATCCATCACATTGAGCGCTTCCAGCGGGTCAATAGGGTTGGCAAAAGCAGATAAGTTGGGTAACATTAGGGCGCCTAAGCCCATTCCCGACAGGTAAAGAAATTCACTTCTTTTCAATATATGGGTCCTCCTAAAAAAAACGGTTAAAATTTAAAAGCTCAATCTACTATTTTCCAGATGTGATTTTTAATATTTAGTTATAACATTTTTGTTTCAAACCATAAATAGGCGCAACTAGCTAAAAATAGCAGGTAGAACCAGATGGCTGGAACCGGTACGCTTTCTGTAAGCGGCGGTATCGTGAGGTGATCTTTGGCCGGATTTTGACGAGAGAATTGGCTGGTAGCGGCCATTTTTGAGGATACTTTTAGCGATTTCCAGTCGGAGGCTTCATACACGTACCAGTTAAAAGGAGTGCCGCCTTCCTGTTGCAATGTATGCCAGCCAGATTTTCGCGGCCAGTAATTGCCAGACCATTGAAAAGGTAAATCGGCATTTTGTTTTATGGCCAGCATAGTGCTATCGGCCATTACGTTGGGAATTGAAGTAAAAGAGGTTTCGAGTAAGATGGGGATTTGTTGGTTAGCAGTTGGGAAAGGGTTGGCTATTTCCCAAATTTCGGCTTCCGGATTTTTGCGGGCGGTTTTTTCAAGAACCGTGGTCCAGAAGGAGTTATAATCCGCCTGATTTCCTTCCAACATCCAGGTAAACGTATTATTCAAGGTGCTTAAAGCGATTTTTCCGTAACCGGATATTTTGCTGTTCACCAGAATTTGCCCCTCTTTGGTTTTGATTAAGGGCTGGTTTCCGCTTTGCGGATGGATGTAAAAAACCTGCTCGGTAGGAAGCAGACTCTCTTTTTGTCCGGGCACTAAAACGGATACGGTTTTTTGTGCCGGCGTTGTGGGGCTATAGGTGGCGAAAGCGCTGCCAAAAAATCCCGTTTTTCCGGCATCGGGGTCAAATCTTAGAAGTAAGCCCAGGCCTTGGTTGACCTGGTTTTGCAGGGCCTGGCTTTCGGCGGGGGATAAGGAGTTGAAGGCTAATAAATCGCCAATAACTAAATCAAATTTTTCCAGCAGAGGCCCGGTAATTTTATCCAGGGATATTTTATCCGTGTTTAAAAATTCCTGACTGTATTTATTGGTACTGATGGCGCTGCGGATAGCCAGAGAATAATGGTTTTCAAATAGCCAGTTTTTTAAAAAGTTGTTTTCAAAATCCGGAGCAGAAGATAGAATCAGAACTTTTAAAGGTTTTCCGGGAATGGTTTCAAGGGGCAAAGGCTCTGTCGATAGCGTGTCTTTTCCGGAAACGGTTAATAGCGAGTAAACGGCCTTGCCCAAATGTTTGGGAGTAGCATTCAGTTCAAACGCAGAAGTTTTCCCTGCGGGGATGATGGTTGAATCTAATGCCGTATTTAATCCCATTAAAACCAGTTTTATTGGCTGGGAAGATGAATTTTGAAAGTTCCCCTGAACCGCTAATCGGTTTCCGGATTTGATTTTTTTGGTCCAATGAATGCTTCTTATCCCGCTAGGAAATTTAGCAGGATGAAAAATTAGGGATATGGGCGGCAAATTTTGCAGTTCGGCCTCGTTTAGGCCATAGCCGGCAATATGCAGTTGCTTGATATCCGGATTGGTTTGCAGGTAATAAGCCAGGTTGGGTATGTACTCCGGTTTCAGGGAGCCCCAATGGGCTAAATTAGTGTCGGAGGTTAAAAATATCGCGTTTTTGATTGGAGATAAACTATCCGGAACAAAACCTTCAGTTAATAAAACCGGCTGTTTGGTTTGGCCTTGAATGGTTTTTTGGTAAGTAAGGGGCAAGGCCAAACAGGCCAGCGAGGCGATGGCCAAAAAGGAGCAGAGCAAACGCCAAAATAAGTGAGCTTTATTTGGGCGGCTGATTTCTTTCCAGAACAATACCAGCAGCAGAAATAATGAAATGGCTATAATGATATAATTCCAGGTCATGCTACTTCCTCTGATTTAAGTTTTTGAAATA
>DASQIU010000068.1:0-13079 GCA_035631395.1 Daejeonella sp.
AAGACGCTCATAGCCGTCAAAGGCAGTAGGGCTTTTATATCGCATGAAAAAATCAGGCCGGGCTTCTATAGAATGTAGAAGCCCGGTTTTTTTATGCCGGACTTGGGCGTTCCCCTTCGGGTCGGGCTTTCCGCTTCAATCCCTAACGCGGTCAGCAGGTGAAATTGGTTTAGACCATCGCTTTGGGAAAATGAGTATTGGATAAAAATTTTCTTGTTTTTTATGGCGATCGAAGCTAATGGAGTAAGCATAAGCTGCAATGATGGTTTTACCGTTTTCATAGCCAGGTCTCCATTTGGGTGATAAAGCTAAAACCCGTTTCGCTTCCGCGTCAGCAGCTTGGCTTAATCCTTTTATGATTCCTATATCAGCTAAGGAGCCGTCTGTATCTATGATAAAGGATACCAGCACTTCACCTTTAGGGGTTTCAGGTGGAATAATAAGATTTGTTGCTATAAACTTGCCAAAAGCTTCTGTACCGCCGCGAAATTCGGGCCATACGATGCCAAAAGAGCCAAAAACAGTGTTTACGTCGTCATCTTTGAGGATGATTTTTGGAGTGTCGGGCTTAGCCTTATTCGGGCTTTCCTGGGCTTTTGCTCGCTCAGCAAGTAGAGTACCCAGCCCGATGAATATCATCGCTGCCGATATCCAATTTTTCCAGTATGGTTTGTGGTTAGCTGTTGAGGCTAGCTGTTTGGTGCTAAATCTTGCGCAAATGCTGTTTTTGTTTTGTGCCATGACTTTTCGGAGGAAAACAGCATCCTTGTCGGTCAAATCATAAACCATTTTCTGGCAATGGGTGCAAAATTTTCCATCAGTGACATTTTGCATCGCATCCCAATTCTGATTGCATGTAAAATTTAAACGTGCATTGCTGATTCTATTTTCCATGATTCTGGGCTTTATCAGGGTTTTTCGTATCCGAAATATGGTTCACATAAATTTGGGTTTTGAAAGCTTATAATTGAAGACACCGCTCGCGAACCGTTTAAGTTTATGGGAGAATCTTCATTGATTCTTCCTGATGAAAGTTTGAGTAAAAATAATTTTAACGAATTATACTGAGGTATTCTTGCTGAGTTTCATCGGTATTGAATGTAATAAAGAAAGTATAAGTTACTGAGATGTAGCGGCCATTTTGAACGCCAGGTAACCATTTGGGACATAAACTTAATACCCGTATAGCTTCTTTATTGGCAGCTTTAGTTAACCCTTTTAAAATTTTTATATCATTTAACGAGCCATCCTTTTCTATTGTGAAGGATACCTGTACTTTACCTTTAGGGGTTTTGGGCGGAATCACAAGATTGTCAGCTATAAACCTGTTAAAAGCCCTGGTGCCTCCGCGAAATTCGGAGGGAGTTTCACTGACACCACCAAAGATAGTTGATTCGGTAGTGTCGCATTTTTGTTCAACTTTTAGAGAATCAGGCAGTTTGTAGGGACTTTTCTCTTGCGCTTTTGCCCGTTCTGCAAGAGTACCCAGGCCAATAAACATCATAATTGCCGATACCCATTTTTTCCAGTAAGGTTTATGGGTAGCTGGGGAAGCCAATTGATCAGCGCTGAATCTACCACAAATGCTGTTTGGGTTTTCTGCCATGATTTTTCGGAGGAAAATAGCGTCCTTATCGGTCAGGTCATAAACCGTTTTCTGGCACTGGTTGCAAAACTTTCCATGGGCAGTATCCTGCATGGCATCCCAATTTTGCTTGCAGGTAAAGTTTAAATGAACGTTACTGATTTTATTTTCCATAATTACTTAGGTTTGTAAAAAATCATCCTTTGGGTTTCTATGGAAGAAGATGCAAAAAAGTATGATTTCCATAAACTTTTCCTTTGAAAAAGTATAAAAAATACGCTCTAGGTTTAATAATTATTTCCGTAGTTATTAAGCTATTATTGGCCGCTTCAGTAGAGTTGGGTAATGATGAGGTGTATTACTGGACCTATGCTCTCCATTTGCAATGGAATTACTTCGATCATCCGCCTATGGTGGGCTGGCTGATTCGCTTAACTACCTTAAACCTCTTTTTTCATCAGGAAGTATTTGTGCGTTTAGGAGCTATTGTGGCATCGGCGGCAAGTACCTGGATGATATTTAAGACCGGAAGCCTTATCAGGGATGAGAAAACAGGCTGGTACGCTGCTTTATTATTTACAGCCAGTATTTACAGTTCGGTAATTGCTGGTTTATTTATTTTGCCAGATAGTCCGCAATTATTTTTCTGGCTTTGGGCAATTTATTTGCTCTGTAAAATTACTCTGTTAACGCCGGGAGATAAGCAAGCCAGGTTATTATGGGTTTTGTTTGGTTTGGCTGCCGGGCTCTGCATGATGTGTAAAGTGCATGGCGTGTTTGTATGGGCAGGAGCGGGACTTTATATCCTTTTATTTGAACGCCAATGGCTTAAAAATCTGTGGATATACGTAGCTGTACTTATTAGCTTGCTGATTATCTCTCCTGTAATTATCTGGAATTTTGAGAATCATTTTATTACCTACCTGTACCATAGCGGGCGAGTTTCTTTACGTGGCATGCCACTTAATTTCAATGCCTTTATCCGGGAGTTTTTGGGGCAAGTGGCCTATAATAATCCGGTTAATTTTGTGCTGGTAAGTTTAAGCGTTTGGACTTGTGTTAGTGCTAAAGAATGCAAACCTTATGTGAGGATGTTGTTATGCTGCAGCCTGCCACTTATTTTTACTTTGCTGATTATTTCTACCTTCCGGGATACTTTGCCACATTGGTCTGGCCCGGCTTACAGCACCTTGCTGCTTTTGGCCGCTATTCGGTTGGCAGAGAATCCCAAATTCAGCGCCTATCAAATTCCGGTTTCGATTAAATCTGGATTAATTGTTTTGCTTGTTTTTATGTTTGGCGGATTGGCTGCGGTGAATTTTTACCCGGGTACGATCTCTAATGATAAGGAATTGCCTGGCAAGGGCGATGCGACATTGGATATGTATGGTTGGAAAAAGTTTGGCCATCAGATGGATTCCTTGTATCGCTCTGATAAGGCATTGGGTAAAATGGGGCCCAAAGCACGCATTATCGTTACCGAATGGTTCCCGGCTGCTCATATTGATTTTTATGTGGCTCAGAAAGGTGGGCTTTCTACTTATGCCAAGGGCTATATGTTTGATTTGCATCAATACGTGTGGACCAATACCTTGAAGCCACCTTTAAAAATAGGAGAGGACGCTTATTTTATACAGCCTTCTAATTTGTTCAGGCCAGAGGCATTAACTTATTTGCAAAAACGGTTTAAAGAAATAGAGGCGCCGGATACCGTTTCTGAATACCGGAACGGGGCTTTATGCCGCCAGTTTTTTGTATACCGCTTAAGAGGATATTTAGGTAAATAGTTTTGTGAATGGGGTTGATAGGCTAAGTGGATATACGAATTGCCAACATCTGGCAATAGGATGAAAACTTAGAACATGCTATTGGTATTGGCGGCCTCCTTGGGAATAATTTGCAGAGCATCCCAGTGTTCGGTGATTTTACCGTTCTCATCAAAGCGGAAAATATCGATGCCGGCATAATCTTGATCTTTGGGCCAGTGCTGGTAGCAGTGTAATACTACGTAATCATTTTCGGCTATTACTCTTTTAAATTCTACTTTTTTGCCCGGATATTCTTGGGCCATGTAATTAAAATAATCAATAAACGCCTGGGCCCCGTCGCCCACATGCGGGTTATGTTGGGTGTATTTGGAAACAACATATTTGGCAACGGCTTCTTCGGGTTTGCATTGGTTAAACATGAGATCGTAAAAGGCCAAGGCATTTTGTCTATTCTGCTTTACCTGGTTGTTTTGAGGATTGCCCATGGAATAATTGTTTTTTCAGAATAACAGATTTTAAAGTTTGGGGTTTTGAGGGGAATATTTTACCCAGATGGCTGTTTCTTTGCAGGGTTTTTAATATCTAAACCCGGTTGAAGTGGAAAACCCGGAATGAAGCGTAGCGGAATGAGGATTTGAAACGGAAAACGGGGCTAGCGGAAGCGATGGAAGAATGGAACTGCTTTTCAAATAGAAAAGCACGAATTGAATTAACTTACACGAATTCTAAACCCTAACCTCTAAACTTCTAATCCCATAAACTTCCAAGCCTTTCTCAAAATCTGTTTTGTTTCAGAAATAAATTTCTATATTTGCACCTCGAATAAATAAATAACTTAATAAAATCTAATAATGTACGCAATAGTAAATATAGCCGGACAGCAATTCAAAGTTGCAAAAGACCAGCAGATCTTTGTACACCGTTTACAAGGAGAAGAAGGCGCTAGTATTGAATTTGACAATGTGTTATTAGCAGAAGATGGCGGTAAATTTAAAGTAGGTGCAGATGCATTGAAAGGCGCTAAGGTTTCGGCTAAGATCGTGTCTCATTTAAAAGGAGATAAAGTGATTGTTTTCAAAAAGAAACGTCGTAAAGGTTACAAAAAGAAAAACGGTCACCGTCAGCAATTCACTAAAATTGAGATCACAGGTATTTCTTTATAAGCTGAATTTAAACGTAAACAATTGATTAAAACTGAATTGAGTTTCAATTCATAAATAGAATATAACATGGCACATAAAAAAGGAGCCGGTAGTTCCAGAAACGGTCGCGAATCGCATAGCAAGCGTTTAGGTATTAAAATTTTCGGTGGTCAGGCGGCAATTGCCGGTAACATCATCGTTCGTCAACGTGGTACTCAGCATCACCCAGATAAGTACGTAGGTATTGGTAAAGACCATACTTTGTTTGCTTTGGTTGATGGTACAGTAGTATTCACCAAAAAACGCGACGATAAATCGTATGTATCTATTGTTCCGGCAGAAACTGCTCCGGAAGCATAGTTGAAATTAAAGTATACTAGTTAGTAGAACGGGGTTGCCTGAAAAGGTGACCCCGTTTTTTGTTGGGGCAAATCTGGTCGGGGCGAATCTACGTAATCGCCCTATTTGATAGCCCGTGGGTGCGAATGTTGATCGGAGTGAATTTATATATTCACCCTTTTTCGAATATGCATTTCGCTGATTGATGGTGGTTTCTATTGATATAATTTACGCCTGAAGGCGAAAACTATACCAATGGGCGAACACGCAGGTTCGCCCCTACGATTCGCGGTTTAATAAATCCAGGGCAAAATTTTTCAGGGTTTCTTTTTGGGATTCCAGAACCGATACTTGTTGCAGGGCTTGAAGCGCTTTATCGGCATAACGGCGCATTTCTATTTCGGCTAGCTGGCGTACACCCAATTGGTTGTAAATGGCTGTTACGGCCTGTACTTTGCTGTTTGCAGGATTATTTTGATGGCTAAGCCAGTTATTCAGTTCCTGAGCCAATGGGCCATTGGCCAGCGCTTTGGCGCTAATAAGCATAAAGGTTTTTTTATTAGCCAAAATATCGCCGCCAACCTGTTTGCCAAATTTTTCCGGATCGCCGTAAACGTCTAAAATATCATCGTGCAGCTGAAAGGCGATACCCAGATTTACGCCAAACTGATACAGCAAATCGGCATCAGTTTCAGAGCTTCCGCCTATCAGGGCGCCAATTTTTAAGGCGCCTCCCAATAAAACGGCCGTTTTCTGGCAGATCATTTGCAAATACTCTTCAATACTAACCTCATCCCGTTTTTCAAAGTTCATGTCCCTTTGCTGGCCTTCGCAAACTCCCACGGCAGTATCGTTAAAAATAGTGAGTACGGCGGGCAAAATAGCCGGTTCTACCTGCATCATTAGCTTGTAAGCCTCTACCAGCATAACATCGCCCGATAAAATGGCCACATTTTGGTTCCATTTTTCATGCACGGTAGGTTGGCCGCGGCGCAAAGGCGCCTGGTCCATGATATCATCATGCATCAGCGTGAAATTGTGAAAAACCTCAATTCCCAGGGCCGCTTTTAGGGCTTTGTCAACATCATTGGTAAAAAGATTGCAAGCCATTAGCACCGAAACCGGGCGCAGGCGTTTGCCGCCCAGTTCCATCAAATAACTGATAGGCTGATATAATTCTGCAGGGGATTCGGGGTATTTGGTATCGGCTACAGCCTGGTTAATCAGGCTTTGGAGTTGACTAATGGTATTCATTCGGTTGTTCAAAACTGTTTTATCAAAACACTATTTGTTAATTGAATGCATAACAAATTGGTGTAATCAGGCAAATTCATATAAATAATGCTGTTTTTTAGAAAAGCAAAGCTGGTCCCACTAGGCACCGGTAGTCCCGCTTTTCGTTTCAAATCCTCATTCCGCTACGCCTGCCTGCCGTCAGGCAGGCTTCATTCCGGGTTTTCCACTTCAATCGGGTTTAGATTTGAAAAGCCTGAGCAAAAATAGGAGAAAAGCCTTATAAAATAGTCCTGGCAATAATCAATTAAATGTTTAATCGCTTAAACAAATAAAGTATAACCACCCCGCCCTTCGGGCACCCCTCCAAAGGAGGGGAATTGGGTTCTGCGAAATTGGTAGCCTGTAAACGAAAGACGAAAGACGAAAAACGATGGACGCCCAACGAAAGACGAATATCGACCAACCTTATTACTGCACCAGTAAAAAATCAATCTGGCGTTTGCTCAGGTCTACTTTTTTAACCTTTATCCTCACATCATCACCCAATTGGTATTTTTTCTTTTTCCGCTGACCTATAATGCAATAGTTTTTCTCGTCCAGTACGTAAAAGTCATCGTTGATATCGCGTAAGCGAACCATGCCTTCGCATTTATTCTCAATAATTTCTACATACATACCCCATTCGGTTAAACCAGAAATAATGCCGTTATATTCTTCGCCAACATTGTTTTCCAGGTATTCGGCTTGTTTGTATTTTACCGAAGCCCGTTCAGCATCGGCTGCTTTTTTCTCCATCTGAGAGGCATAAACCGACATTTTTTCATACTCCTCTTCGCTAACTGATTTACCTTGCTCTAAATAAAGCTGCAATAAACGATGTACCATCACATCGGGGTATCGGCGGATAGGAGAGGTAAAATGGGTGTAATAATCAAAAGCCAGACCGTAATGGCTGTGTTTTTTGGTGGTATATACCGCTTTGGCCATAGAGCGGATGGCCAAATGGGTAAGCACGTTCTGCTCTTTTTTGCCTTCCACATCTTCCATTAAATGGTTTAAGGAGCGAGCAATTTCCCGGTCGCTGGTGGTATTGATTTTATACCCAAATTTTAAAGCAAACTGGGCAAAGGTTTGCAGCGTTTGTTCGTTGGGCGCATCGTGCGAGCGGTAAACAAAGGTTAATTTCTTTTTGCCTTTGCCCTTTTTAGCAATGAATTCGGCCACTTTGCGATTGGCCAGCAACATATAATCTTCAATCAGTTTATGGGCGTCTTTGCGTTCTTTTACGTACACGCCAATGGGTTTTCCGGTTTCGTCCAGCTTAAACTTGATTTCGGTGGTTTCAAAACTGATAGCGCCCTGTTTAAACTTGTTTTCACGGAGAATATGTGCCAGTTCGTTTAATTTGAGTAATTCCTCACTATACAAACCTGCTTTGTTTTCCAGAATTTCCTGAGCATCTTCATAGCTAAAACGCTGGTTAGAATGGATAATGGTTTTGCCAAACCATTGTTCCACTACATTGGCTTTTTTATCCAGCTCAAATACAGCCGAAAAGCATAATTTATCTTCATTGGGCCGCAAAGAGCATAAGTTATTGGAAAGGCGCTCTGGCAGCATGGGAATCACGCGGTCAACCAGGTAAACGGAGGTTCCGCGTTCATAGGCTTCCTTATCCAAAGCTAAACCGGGATGTACATAATGAGATACATCGGCAATATGAACGCCTATTTCATAATTCCCGTTAGGAAGAACCTGGAAGGAAATGGCATCATCAAAATCTTTGGCATCAGCCGGGTCGATGGTAAAGGTGAGCACCTCTCTAAAATCACGTCTGGATTTTATTTCTTCTGCCGAAATAGTATCGGAAATTGCGTTAGCTTCTTTTTCCACCTCCTCCGGAAAAGACAAGGGGAATCCATAATCGGCCAGGATGGCGTTCATTTCCGCATTGTTATCGCCCTGCTTTCCTAATACATATTTTATCTGGCCAATGGGGTTTTTGGCCCCTTCCGGCCAATCTACAATCTGGGCAATGGCTTTGTCGCCATTTTCTGCTCCATTTATATCGGTTAGCGGAATGAAAATATCTTGGAGCATTTTACGGTCATCGGGAATAAAAAACGCAAATTTATCAGACAGTTTGATGATTCCGGTAAATTCCATTTTGGCCCTGTGGATAATTTCTACCACTTCGCCTTCCCGATTCCGGCCCTTGCTTTTGGCATACACATATACTTTTACCAAGTCATTATGCAGGGCATTGCGGAGTTTTCGGGGAGCAATATAAATATCGCCCTCAAGCTCATCTTCGCTTACTATATAGGCCGATCCGTCGGCGGTCATATCTACCTTTCCGGTGATATAGGTTTTCAGTTCTTTGAGTAAGAATTTACCTTTTTCGGGTTCTGCCAGAATGCCTTTTCGGGCTTCCTGTTTTAATATTTGAAGCACCGCGTTTCGGGCTTCCTCATCGGTTAGGTTAAGCCTGGAGGCTACTTGTTTATAGTTAAGTGGTTTATTTCCAGATTTTTCAAATACATCGGTGATTAACCGGGTTAACACCAGATCAAAATTGTTTGCTTTTTTCTTTTTAGACATTTAGTCAATGTTTGGATTCTAATATAAACAATAACAGCAAAGCTCCGTAAGGTTTTGTAAGAATTAACGCTAATTTAACATGATTGAGAAGTGACCAAACATTAATTAACTTATTTTCTGAAGGCCGTTCGTTACCCTGAGTGGAGAAAAATCGGGGATTTTCTGAAAGCAAAAATGACATCAAGGCTTGTTCCCAAATCCTTGCACTGCCCGTCCTGCCGAATTTATTTCGGCATCTCTCAGTGGAGCGTCTGTTAAAATCCGTCTGTGCGTGGTGAATTTCTCTGCCACTGAGAGACCCTGAAATAAATTCAGGGCGACGAATGATGAATGTTTATACTAAGTGTGTTCGTTCAACCTTTGCAAATGTCAGGGGTAGCTTGTCGAAGTGTGGGCTGCATGGTTCGACAAGCTCACCATGACAACCCCGTTTTAATCATGATAATGCTCCTTTGGGAATAGCCTGGATCAATTTTCGGGTGTATTCTGTTTTTGGGTGATGATAGATTTCTTCGGCATCGCCAGTTTCTTCTATTTTTCCCTTGTTCATCACCATAATGCGGTCTGAAATATGTTTTACCACCGCCAGATCGTGCGAGATGAAAATATAGGTAAGGCCCAATTCCTGCTGAAGTTCTCTCAGTAAATTTAAAACCTGAGCCTGTACCGAAACATCTAGGGCAGAAACTGATTCATCGCAAATGATAAATTTAGGCTGCAGGGCCAATGCCCGGGCAATAGAGATGCGCTGCCTTTGTCCGCCAGAAAACTCGTGCGGATAACGATTAAAATGTTCGGGCTTTAAATTAACCCGCTCCAACAATTGCATTACGTGCTCTTTGCGCTGTTGATTATTGGCGTATAGGTGATGAACCTGCATGGGCTCCATAATGGATTGCCCAACCGTAAAACGCGGATTTAGAGAAGAATATGGATCCTGGAAAATGATCTGCATATTGCGGCGCAAATTTCTCATTTCTTCTGGCCGGAGGTTTCGCAGATCGGTTTCCTCAAAAAGTATTTTACCTCCTGTGGGTTCTACCAATCGTAGAATGCTGCGCCCTAAAGTGGTTTTTCCACAGCCTGATTCTCCCACTAAACCTAAAGTTTCTCCCGGAAAAACCTGAAAACTAACTTCATCCACTGCTTTTACAAAGCCGGTCTGGGGTTTAAATAAGCCACTTTTTATGGGATACCAGGTTTTTAAATTCTGAACCTTCAGGAGGGCTTGTTGCTCATAAAGTTTTGTTTTGCGTTCTTTAAAGGTTTGCTCGTTTATTTTGAGGCTGTTTAACAAATGGTCTATACTTTCACCGGCAGCAAGAATGGATCCTGCATCATCCGTTCTTAAAAAATCACTCACTATGGGCAATTTGTACAAACGCCTTTCGGGTGATGGGCGGCAGGCCAATAAACCTCGGGTGTAAGGATGCTGAGGATTATTGAAAATTTGCCGGACGGGAGCATTTTCCACTACCTGGCCTTTGTACATCACCATTACCTGGTCGGCAATTTCGCCTATTACACCCAGATCATGAGAGATAAAAATGAGGCTCATGTTCCGTTCTTTTTTCAACCTGAGCAACAACTGCAGGATCGTTTTTTGCACGGTCACATCCAGAGCGGTGGTGGGCTCATCGGCAATTAAAATTTGCGGGTCGCAGGAGAGGGCCATGGCAATCATCACCCTTTGCTTTTGCCCGCCTGAAAGCTGATGCGGATAACTGTCGAAAATATTTTCGGGCCGGGGCAACTGCACTTCCCGGAACAGGTCCAGGGTTTTTTGACGGGCGGCTTTCCGGTCGGTTTTTTGATGTTGCAGAATGGTTTCCATTACCTGAATACCGCAGGTTAAAACCGGGTTCAGGGAGGTCATGGGTTCCTGGAAGATCATAGAAATGCGGTTCCCCCGATAACTCTGCATCTGTTGTTCAGATAGCTGCAGTAGTTCAACGTCCTGCAGGTAGATCTGTCCGCTAATAATGCTGGTTCGTGGATCGTGCAATCGCATAATGGATAGGGAAGTAACCGATTTTCCAGAGCCGGATTCTCCCACAATCCCTAAAACCTGGCCTTGTTGCAGGTCAAAAGAAACGCCCTTTACCGCGTCAAAAAAGCCTTCTTCGGTCTTAAACTTTACAGAAAGATCTCTTACCTGAATCATCAGCCAACAATTGAAATAAAGTTTTCCGGAATTAAAGGCTGGCATTTGAATTTCATGAGCAGTTGCGCCGTGGTAATTACATCTTTCTGGCAATAGGTAATAATGCGCTGCAGGTTATTTTCCTGCCAGTAAACCTGGTAAACATCGCTTCCGCTAATATCATCCTTAGGGGTAGGTATGTTAAAAACAGCCGCCAGTAAATTCAGGGAAGTATAGCTTTTATAATCGCCAAATTTCCAAAGCTCCATGGTGTCCAGGTGGTTCACTTCCCATGGTTTTTTGCCACTTAGTCTTAATTGTGCCGGGATATCCAGGCCGTTAATCAGTAAGCGGCGGCATAAATACGGGAAGTCGAATTCCTTGCCATTATGGGCGCATAGGGTTAAGGAACCGGGTTGTTTGTCGAGCAAATTGACAAAACCGCTTAGAATTTCCTTCTCATCATCACCTGCAAAGGATTTGATCCGCAAACCGGTCTGGTTTTCCCGGGAGGTAAAAATCCCAACAGAGATACAAATGATCTTGCCAAACTCGGCCCATATACCCGCCCGGGGATAATATTCGGCCGGACTTTCTCCATCGCGACGCTGATATTGGGTTTTTTGAGCCCAAAGTTCCATGAAATGAGCTGGTACTTCATCAAAAGAAGCATATTGCGGGACGGTTTCTATATCTAAAACCAATACTTGTTGCAGATCTATGTTTTCAAGCATCCGTAAATTTAATAAAGTATCTGGCAAGAAAAAGGGAGACGCTGAGTCCGGCTGAAATTTTTGATTGCGATGGTCATCCTGTAAAAGAAAAAATTAACAAAGAGTTTTCCGGGAACCGAAAAGAAGTTTAATATTGGGGCGGGATTTATCCTAATCAAATTATATGAAAAAATATTTACTGTTAGGCATTGCCTTATTCATCAGTCTTACAAGTTCTGCACAAAATATATTAAGTCTGATTAACCGCTCTAATGAATTTTTTGAGATCCTGGAAAAGGAAAAGTTTGAAGAGGCGCATCAGTTTTTTGATGAAAGTGTGCAAGGGCAGATTTTACCCGCTGAGTTGAAACTTTTTTGGACTCGACTGGGCATTCAGTTGGGGGATTTTGAATCGGTTGACGGGGCGCAAAACCAGGTTCAGGACGATTTATACCTGGTAACCTTAAACTGTAGCTTTACAAAAGGCTCTCAGGCTTTCCGTTTTGTGTATACCAAAGAGGGAAAGCTGGTTGGTTTTTTTGCCGTACCACAGAGCAATACGCCGGTTTATGCCAGTCCGGCTTATGCAGACAGTGCTTTATATAAGGAAACCAATATCACTATCAAAACTCCCGGTCATGACTTGGCGGGAATATTAACCACGCCTAAAAATGGGAGCAATTTTCCGGTAGTGGTGCTGGTACATGGTTCTGGTCCGTCTGATATGGATGAAACCATTGGCCCCAATAAGCCCTTTCGGGATCTGGCGCTGGGTTTGGCTGCTAAGGGAATTGCTACCATCCGGTATGTAAAAAGAACCCTGGTATTTCCCACCGAATTTGCCAAGTCTTTTACGGTTAAAGAAGAAGTTTTGGATGATGCACAGGCTGCCATTAATTATGCTAAAACCATCGCGGCAGCTAATAAGCAGCAAATTTATGTGTTTGGACATAGCTTGGGCGGAATGTTAGCTCCCAAACTGGCCACTTTATCTCCTGATTTGAAAGGTATTGTTTTGGCTGCCGCTCCGGCCCGTAAACTGACCGATCTGTTAATTGAGCAGAATAAATATTTGTTTGAAAACTCCAAAGACACTACGGCCGAAGGTAAAATGCAGCTTCAGAATGTGATCAAAGAGATTGAGCAAAGCCGGATTACTAAATTGGGTAAAATGGCGCCTGATTCATTAATTATTGGTATCCCTGCAGCATATTGGGTAGATCTGAATTTATACGACCAGGTGGCAGCTGCTAAAAAATTGAAAAACCGGATTCTGATATTCCAGGGGGAGAATGACTTCCAGGTTTCTGTTCAGGATTATAACTTGTGGAAAGCCGCGTTGAATGGCAAGAGCAATGTTACCTTTAAACTCTATCCGGAATTGAATCATCTTTTATCGGTACAGACAGAAAAAGGCACCGGGGCCCAATATTATCAAAAAGCCGGGAACGTAGCCGATTATTTAATAGATGATTTGGCGGCCTGGATCAAGGGCAAATAGATGGAGTTTTGTTTGAAGTGTGACAGAAGCAGTTTGGAAGCTTCTGTCAC
>DASQIU010000069.1:0-2465 GCA_035631395.1 Daejeonella sp.
GCCCCGTTCCGGCAGATTATTAATGACCACAAGTCCTTTGTTCAACTCTCCTGTGTAGATAGTTCCCGGATCAGTTATCCCATGTTCTATCACTTTTGTCGGAGTACTGTTATTATTCCACATTAGGTTATTAAAGTGGGTCACATGCACCAATATGACAGCAGGATCGTCTATTAAATGCTTGGTATTGGTTGGATGCTGACAAGGCGGGTCGTGTTCCAGGTATATTTTAGGTAACTGTCTTTGTTCTTCAGATAATATTTCAAACTGATCAACAAGATAATTCTGATTGGTTTGAAACAGAATGCAGTCAAATTGATGGTACCTGACTTGCTCAGCAGGTACCTCAATCACATTATCATTGAATAAAAAGGTTTCACCACGGCCGTAATAACCTTCTGTCTTCTCCTCTTTAACAGGTATATAGATTTCATAATTACCTTGTGAGAGATAAAACAAATAGCTGCCGTGTATATGCCAGGTGAATACTTTCATATCTTCTTTTTTAAGCGCTTCTGCAATGATTGCAGAAACGGTTCTTTCTTAAGACAACATGGCAGCAACAAGGGGAGTTTGTACGGTAAATACGGTTATTGAGCGGAAAAATACCTGTTTTATATAGGTACTTTTTATCCGAATAGCAAGATTTCCAATAGTTTACAGAACAGATAAAGTATTTTTTCCAAAACCTATTTTACTCTGGTTTATTTATCAGATATAGAACCTTACTCATATTTAAATATCTTCTATGAATGATCAAGATAAATTAACCCCTGAAAAGGTTGCAGTTGCCTCAGATAAAGTCAAGATATCTAATCCTAAAGAGCTATATCCCAAACCTCCATTTAAATATCAACTGCAAACCTGGCCTGGCCTACAAAGCAAAATGGATCCTATACCAGATTGCGGAGAAAAAAGCTATAAAGGATCAGGAAGATTAATGGGTCGTAAAGCGTTAATAACTGGAGGCGATTCTGGTATAGGGCGTGCTGCTGCCATTGCCTATGCACGAGAAGGCGCCGATGTGGTTATCAATTATTTTCCTTCAGAAGAGCCGGATGCACAAGAAGTGATTGACTTAATTAAAAAAGAAGGGCGGAAAGCAATTGCTATTCCAGGAGATCTGCGTGATGAGGAATTTTGCAAGCATTTGGTACAAAGGGCATTAAATGAGCTTGGAGGTTTAGATATTATTGTCAACAATGCGGGTCGACAGCAATCGGCAAATTCGATTCTGGATATTACTACTGAAGCATTTGATTCTACAATGAAGACCAATATTTACGCCCCATTCTGGATCATTCGTGAAGCATTGCCACATCTGCCGCCGGGTTCTGCCATCATCGGCACTACTTCTGAACAGGCGTATGATCCAAATCCTGACCTATACGATTATGCGCAGACCAAAGCAGCTACAATGAACTATGTAAAATCGCTGGGCAAACAGCTTGGGCCTAAGGGTATTCGTGTGAATGGCGTAGCACCGGGGCCTGTTTGGACTGCCTTGCAAATAAGCGGTGGAGCGCAACCTGAAAAACAAAAAATGTTTGGCAGCGGAACTATGTTTGGCAGACCGGGGCAGCCAGTCGAATTGGCTTCCATATTTGTACAGTTAGCTGCAGCAGATGCCAGCTTTGCCAATGGGCAAGTATATGGTTCATCTGGTGGTACTGGACAACCATAACGTTTTGCCATAAAATAAGACAACCTATTGATTTGAGGAAACCAGTGAGCAAATGTCCAGATTCCGGCAACCTACTGGAAAAAGCGTCGATATAACTGAAGCACCCGAGTGATATTCAGTCCGATCCTTAGTTTGAAACGCAGGGTGATCTTCACAGTTTGTTAACCCTTCTAAATAAATTATTCAAAAACAAAAACCATGAAAACACAAACAGCAGTACAGAGTTCGAAATTGAAAGAGTTTTTTATTGACCAATTGAAAGACATTTATTGGGCTGAAAAAAAACTGGTAAAAACCCTTCCTAAAATGGAAGACGCTGCCACCACTGAACAATTGAAAAATGCGTTCAGTAGTCATTTAACCGAAACGGAAGACCATGTTACCCGTATTGAACAGGTTTTCAGCATAATTGGCGAAGATGCGAGTTCAACAAAATGCGCAGCAATGGCCGGTATTGTTGATGAAGGCGAGGATATTATTGATGAAACAGATGAAGGAACTGCACAAAGAGATGTGGGCCTGATCTTTGCCGGACAAAAGGCCGAACACTACGAAATAGCCACTTATGGCGGTTTAATTACACTGGCCAAAACCTTGGGCTATGAAGACGCCGCAAATCTGTTAAGGCAAACATTGGCAGAAGAAAAAAATGCCGATGAAAAACTTACTTCTATAGCCGAAAACGATGTAAACTACCAGGCTGCACAAGAACAAGCCTAAGATTAATTCAATTTTCTATTAAATTTTAATTCCCGGCTGAACCAGCCGGGAATTTTTTATT
>DASQIU010000070.1:0-3266 GCA_035631395.1 Daejeonella sp.
ACTGCCAAACTGAATAATACGGCAAAATCTTTGTCTGATGATGTCCTTTCATTCAATAATTTACAGGAAGCTGTAAAACGCGGCAACCAGCCCCTGACATCACAACTCTCTGCCGGAACCGGCAATTATCCTCCTTTAGACAGGAACCGGTATTTTTTTAACAACTCGGGTTTGGCCAATAGCGCCAATCTCTGGAAATTAAAATCCGATGTTCAGTTAAAATCAAAAGCCTATTATCAATACGACAACCAGGAACAGGTTTACCAAAAACAAAGCAGTATCCTCCTTCCGGATGAAGTGATCAGGTATGCCGAGGAACAAAACAACAGCATCCTCCCCCAAAATTTTTATGCGGATGTCATCCTCCATAAAAATGAAAGCCAGGTATATCTCAACAATAAATTTAGCTATGAATATAAAGATAGACGGGATGAAGCTTTTCTGATGGCCAATGATCAAAGAAAATTACAGCAATACCATGGCCGGGATTATGCTTTTTCTAATGAAATAGACCTGGTAAAATCGCCCAAAGGGAAAATCCTTACCCAGTATTATTCCTATATCAATTTTCAATCCAACCCTGAAACGCTGACCATAGACAACTTGCGGCTCTTTGGAGCAACTTTGAATGACATTAATCAGCAAAGTAGAAAACCCACTTTTTTCACCAATAACCACGTTACGCTACAAAATAGCATCGGCCAGTTTAAGCAATCCTATAAATTAGGAGTTTCTGCTAATATCCAGGAATTTATATCCTCTTTGCAGGCAACACATCCTACTACAGGGCTTGTTTCTCCAGATTCTGCCACAAACCAACTCATCTGGAATGAACATAGGCTTTACCTTGAACCCAATTATGAATGGAAACCAGGAGATTTCCGGATTTCTTTGAAGCTCCCTTTACGTTATCAATGGATCCATTCGCGGGATCAATTATATGATTACCGTAAAGATGACCAGAGATTATTGCCAAATGCAAACTTTAATATCGGCTTTAACCCCCAAAAAGGCTTTTCAGCAAATATATTCCTGGCAAGAACAAATTCGGCAGGCAGTTTTCTTCAGGCTTATCAGGGAATGGTACTTACCAATTACCGCTCAGTTAGCCAAAACGCAGATATTTTCAGCACTTCCAGGAATTCCAGCATTGGAACGTCCTTGAGTTATAAAAATCCGATAAAGTTATTATTGATCAACCTGAGTGGTTCTTACCAGGAAACTTTTTTAAACACAATTGCTTACGGCCGTGTTGACCCTGAATTCTCTTATACTGAAAGGCGGCTGCTGGATAATACAACAAGCTCCTATAGCTTGCAAACGGGGATTAGTAAATATCTATATAACCTGCGTTCCTCTGTTAACTTATCTTATTCATTACAATATGGCAAAAGGAAACAATTGATAAACGAGCAACTCTACCCTTTTGTTAATCAGTCTCAATTATTAAGTGGAGAATGGAATGGCCCCATAAGTAAAAATATACGATACATTTACCGTTTTGCCTATCAAACGTACAATAGCTATTCGCAGGAAAGGAATGCAATGTTTAAATCTTACGCCATCAAAGATACCAGACATGAGGCCAATCTTGAATTTGATCTTTCATCAAACTTGTTTCTAAAATGCAATACAAGTTTGGTCAACAATAAAAATAACAATGGTTTAAATACTAATTATTTATTTACCGATCTTTTAGCCAGGTATAAATTTGAAAAAATCAGGGCCGACATTTCATTTGAAGGAAGGAATTTAGCCAACGTAAAAAATTACGAAGTAGCTATAAACTCAATTAACCAGCAGTCTTTTTATCAATATCCTTTAAGATCAAGAATGCTAATTATGAAAGCACAATTTAGATTGTAATAATTTATTGACTGATAGCTGAAAGCCAACCAACAGCTGAAAAATTTAAACTTTCCAAAAGTTCTAAACTTTTGGAAAGTTCATTTCCCCAAAAAACAACAACCCCACTCCCCTGTTTTGGTATTTATCTTGATCCAATTCTAAACAGGATATGATTAAAATTGCTGAATTATCCGAAATAAGAGATATTAGAACCTTCAGCTCAATCGGCGCATTAAACTAATTAGCATGTCTTTACAATCCATTAACCCGGCAAATAACCAAACAATCAACTTTTATCCATTGGATATTGAAGAGCAGGTGGCCCAGAAAATCAGTCAAACCCATCAGGCTTGGGAATCCTGGAAAGAAACAGATTTTAAGGAACGCTCTGCTTTAATGCTCAATGCCGGAAATGTGCTGCGAAAACGAAAAGATGAGTTGGCCCATTTAATGGCCCTGGAAATGGGAAAACCTTTAAAACAGGGAGTTGCCGAAATAGAAAAATGTGCCAGCGTTTGCGATTATTATGCAGAAAACGCCGAAAATTTCCTTCAAAACGAACTGGTCAAAACCGATGCCTCCCAGAGTTATATCAGTTTTCAACCCCTGGGTGTTGTTTTAGCGGTTATGCCCTGGAATTTTCCTTTCTGGCAGGTTTTCCGCTTCCTGGCTCCGGCGCTGATGGCCGGAAACTGCGGCGTATTGAAACATGCATCTAATGTGCCGGGTTGTGCCCTGGCCATCGAAGATATTATTAAAGAAGCTGGCTTCCCCCCTTACGTTTTCCAAACCCTTTTGATAGAAAGTTCGGCGGTTGGCCGGGTGATTGAAAATCCTTTTATCAAGGCCGTTACGCTTACCGGCAGCATTCCAGCCGGACAAAAAGTGGCCCAAAAAGCCGCCTCGCTCTTAAAAAAGACCGTGCTGGAACTCGGCGGAAGCGATGCTTATTTAATCCTGGAAGATGCCGATCTGGAATTGGCCGCTGAAACCTGCGTAAACAGTCGCCTGGTTAATAGCGGGCAAAGTTGTATCGCCGCCAAGCGTTTTATCGTTTTAAAAGAAATTGAAGAGGATTTTATCCGATTGTTTAAAGAAAAAATGGGCGCTAAAATCATGGGCGATCCATTGGACGAAAAAACACAAATTGGTCCGCAGGCCCGAATTGATTTGCGGGATCAATTGCATGATCAGGTTTTAAAAAGCATTAAGCAGGGCGCTAAATGCATTTTGGGAGGAGAAATCCCGGAAGGAAATCATGCTTTTTACCCGCCTACCATTTTAACAAACGTAAAAAAAGGAATGCCGGCCTATGAAGAAGAATTGTTTGGCCCGGTTGCTAGCATCATCAGTGCCGAAGATGAAAAAGAAGCCATTTTTATAGCCAACGATACTGTTTTCGGATTAGGCGCCGCCGT
>DASQIU010000071.1:0-24720 GCA_035631395.1 Daejeonella sp.
TAATGAAAGTCAGCGGTTGGCTATTACTGCCGACCGCACTTTTTATTCCTTATCTCCGGAAGGTGGAAAAAAAGGATTGAAAGCCGCCCGGAGTATGGCTTTGCTATCTTACCGCACCTACGAAACTTATGGCGCCACGCAGCTGGAGGTATCTACCGATAAAACCAAAGGATTTAAAGCATCTTCTTATCAAAACTATCAGGGCGAAAAACTTGTGAAACGTTTCAATGCATTTAGTTATTATTTCCTGACTAAGGTAATGGACAGCCATAATGTGGGTCGGAAACGTGGCTCAGTGGAAGATGCTTTAAGAAGAATTAGGGCCCAAACTCTGGTTATTGGCATTGGCAACGATGTTCTTTTTCCGTTGGAGGAACAAATCTATTTATCCAAGCAAATTCCACAAGCCCAGTTGGTTAAATTGAATTCATTTTATGGACATGATGGATTTTTAATTGAGACAGAGGCATTAACCAAAGAAATAGGAAACTTTTTAAAAAACACGGAAGCCGGAAATCCGGTAATCAATCTACATAAAATAGCTTAATAACATTATAATGAGTAAAAAACTAACCATAGGCTTATTTGGATTTGGGGTGGTCGGTCAGGGATTATATGACATCATCAGCACCAAAGACCTGGATTTGCAGATCAAGAAAATCGCTATCAAGAATCCGGACAAACACCGCAGTTTGCCGGCCAGTCTTTTTACCACCGATGCCGATATTATCTTAAATGATCCGGAAATCAATACAGTGGTAGAACTGATCAATGATGCCGAAGCGGCTTTTGAAATCGTATCTAAAGCATTGAAAAGCGGTAAAAATGTGGTTTCGGCCAATAAAAAAATGATTGCCAGCCATTTGAATGAGCTGGTAGCTATCCAGCAGGAATACGGCAGCTCTTTATTATACGAAGGTGCGGTTTGTGGCAGTATCCCCATTATCAGGAATTTAGAAGAATATTATGATAATGAACTGCTGCATTCCATAAGTGGCATTTTCAATGGCTCCTCAAACTACATTCTTACAAAAGTCTTTTCTGAAAATCTGGATTATGATACTGCTCTGAAACAGGCTCAGGAGCTGGGTTTTGCCGAAACCGATCCAACGCTGGATGTAGGCGGATTTGATCCTAAATTTAAATTGGCCATTGCTACAGCCCATGCTTATGGATTGTTTGTACGACCTGAAAGCATACTGAACATCGGCATTCAGAATTTGCATAAGAATGATCTGCAATATGCCCGTGAGAAAAATTATAAGATCAAGCTGGTGCCCACCGCCCGGAAACTGAATGATGAACAAGTGGTGCTTTATGTTTTGCCCAAATTAATCCAACAGGATAATTTTCTGTATAATGTAGAAAATGAATACAATGGGGTTATTGTACAGGCCGCTTTTGCCGATCAGCAGTTTTTCTTTGGAAAAGGTGCCGGGGGTCATCCAACAGGTTCGGCTGTATTATCAGATATTGCTGCCCTGCGTTATGATTACCGCTATGAGTATAAAAAGCATCATCATCAAAATAAACCGGAACACACCAATCAGTTATTGTTAAATGTGTATCTGCGTTATAACGATGAAAGCCTGATTGCAGCGCTTGATTTTGAACAAATTTCTGAGCGTTTCTATGGCAATAACTTCCAGTTTGTAATTGGCCGGGTTAGTCTCCAGAATTTAATTGATAACTGGGATTTATTGACCGAAGCCGGCGTGTTTCTGGCAGAAATTCCGGTTCAGGAAAGCCGGAAACCAGTTCCTGAGCCTGTAACTGAAATTGCTGAACTGGGCTAAGTCGTTTTTCGTCCATCGTTTATCGTTTTCGTCTGTCGGTCCGTTGATTTAGTATAACGGAAGACGACAGACGAAAGACGATGGACGAAATATTATATCTCGCGGTTGATATCCCAGGCTTCTAAATAATCGGCCACTTTTCTTACAAAAGAACCGCCTAAAGCGCCATCTACTACCCTATGGTCATATGATAAGGACAGGAACATCATATGGCGGATGGCAATTACATCTCCATATTCGGTTTCAATTACGGCCGGTTTCTTTTTAATGGCCCCAACCGCTAAAATAGCAACCTGCGGCTGATTGATAATAGGCGTACCCATTACATTACCAAAACTTCCAACGTTAGTGATGGTAAAGGTTCCTCCCTGAGTTTCGTCGGGTTTTAATTTAGACTGACGAGCACGGTTGGCCAAATCATTTACCGATTTGGTTAATCCAAACAAGTTTAACTGATCGGCATTTTTTATAACCGGAACAATTAAATTCCCTGAAGGCAGGGCGGCAGCCATTCCGATATTGATATCACGTTTTTTAATAATCTGAGTACCAGAAACCGAGATATTAATCATCGGAAGGTCTTTAATGGCTTTGGCTACAGCTTCGATAAAAATTGGTGTAAAGGTGATTTTTTCGCCTTCGCGTTTTTCAAAGCTGTTTTTTATCCGGTCACGCCATTTTACGATATTGGTTACATCGGCCTCTACAAATGAAGTTACGTGCGGAGAAGTTTGCTTACTCATTACCATGTGCTCGGCAATCAGTTTGCGCATGCGGTCCATTTCCAGAATTTCATCGCTTCCTGAAACCGATGCTGCAGGTGCAGCCATTTTAGGCTGAACCGCCGGTTTTTCATGAGTAAAGGCAGGCGTTGGCACCGAAGCTTCAACTTTTGTTGTTCCGCCAGCAGTATGGCGTTTATTTATAAAATCAAGAATATCCTGTTTGGTTACCCGCCCTTCAGAGCCAGAGCCCTGAATCTGATCCAGCTCAGCCAGGCTGATGCCTTCTTCAGCAGCTATACTTTTTACCAATGGTGAGTAAAAACGGGTAGCACTGCTGTAATCGGCTGGCGCTGCAATTCGCTCTGAAACCTCTTTTAATTGCTCCGTGCCTGGAATTGCTTCCTCAGAAGTTTTCTCAGTTTGGGGTTCAGCTACAACTGGTGCTGCAACTTCCGCATTTGCATCGGTTTCAATAATAGCAATAACTGCACCTACCTGCACTACATCATCTTCCTTAAACAAGGTTTTTACGAGTTTCCCTGCCACAGGCGATGGCACCTCTGAATCTACTTTATCTGTAGCAATTTCCAGTACCGATTCATCCGCCTCAATCATTTCGCCGGGCTGCTTTACCCATTTAATAATAGTAGCTTCGGCAACACTTTCGCCCATTTTTGGCAGTAATAATTCGTATTGAGCCATATTTTTGTTATTGTATTGTTAATATTAATCGTCTGGTATTTAAAAAAAAGAACCTAAAATCCCATAATTACCGGAGACAAAAATAGCGTTTTTAATTTATGCGTAATCTTCTTTCAATAATTTAAACAGCATGGTCAGCGCATTGATGGCAGAACGTTCAATATTCTGCATCCGCCGGCTCCCAAACTGGAATTTATGCGTTACGGTTTTATTTTTATTAGCCACGGCCACCCATATGGTTCCAACGGGCTTTTCGGGTGTTCCGCCAGTAGGACCTGCAATGCCACTCACAGCCACAGAATAATCAGAACCACAATTTTGAATGGCGCCACGGGCCATTTCGGCAACCGTTTCTTCACTTACCGCACCAAACTGATTTATGGTTTCCGGTTTCACCCCTAGTAAATTTTGTTTTAACTCATTAGCATAAGAAACCACTCCTCCCAGAAATACAGAACTGCATCCGGGATGTTGAGTAATTAAATGAGCAATATATCCGCCGGTGCAACTTTCCGCAGTGGACAGGGTTAAATTTCTGGCTTTCATAAAGTCCAGAATGCTTTCTTCCAAAGCTATATCGGTTTCGGCTATCACATAATGGCCAAGCTTTTTTACAATCTGATCGGCAAAAAGACCGATTTGCTGCTCAAGAACTTTTTTATCCTGACCATAAGCGCTTAATCGCAAACGCACCTGACCCAGTTTTGGCAAATAAGCCAACCGGATGTTGGCTGGCAAAGAGTCTTCGATATCGGCAATGCTTTCGGCGAGGAAAGACTCGCCTAAACCTGCCGTTAAAATGGTATGATGAACAATAGCCGGAAATTGATGAGTAGCAAGTAACTTGGGAATAACGGTTTCTTCCATCAGATACTTCATTTCAAAAGGAACTCCCGGCATAGATACATAGATTTTCTGCTCATGCTCTATCCACATTCCGGGCGCTGTACCGTTTAGATTTTGAAGAACGGTGCAATTCTCAAGTACATCTGCCTGACGAATGTTAACATCCAAAACCGGCCGGTCGAACATAGCAAATATGCGTTTTACATTCTCCAAAGCTTCAGCATCCTGGCGTAATCCGATGTTAAAATATTCGGCAAGAGTTTTTTTGGTGATGTCATCCTTGGTGGGTCCTAAGCCACCGGTGATCAAAATAATATCGGCTCTGCCCGATGCCAGTTCAAGAGCTTTCAGAATATGTTCCCGGTTATCCGGAATGGAACTGATTTGAACTACCCGGATGCCTGCTAAATTTAGTTTCTGGGCCATCCAGGCAGAATTGGTATCCACAACCTGACCGATGAGGAGTTCATCGCCTATGGTAATAATTTCGGTTCTCATTATTAAAGATTATTGAAATAATCACGACGACGACTCAGTTTTAAATCCTGCAGTATAGAGGCTTTTACACGGATATCTACGCTATAACTGCGATAGAGACCCACAGGAATCCAGCGGAAAGACATATCCCAGCAATGCAAATCGCGGTAGATGGCAAATTGGGTCAAACTTAATTTCTTCTGTTGAAGATCATAGCCCGAAGTATATTGTACTTTCCATTTGGGAGTCAGGTTAAAATCGCCAAATAAATTCAAAGTATTGGTGATGGACGATTGCAAGCCAAATTTTGAATAATTAAAACTGTAAGAGGCGCTCACATTCCAGGGAACATTAAAATCAACAAAAGCATTTGGATCCCGGTTAATCATTGCCAGTTCCTGAGCCTGCTGAGCAGTGGCATTTTGCATGTTTTGCCCCAGTTGATTCAGGTTTTCACTTCGTCGTTTTACAGCATTAGAGTTTAAACTAATATCAAAAGAAAGCCCGAAATTGGTTAAACGTGCCAGTTTGCCATTATTGAGAGTGAATTTATTAATGCGGGCGCCCTGTTGATTAAGTTGATAGGGGTCAAAAGTTCCGTTAAAATTAATTCCAAGCTGCTGCTTAAATAAGGCGGTACGGCCAATAAAACTGATGGGCGATAATCTGAAAGAATCTACCGCGAAATTATAAGAGCCCGAAAAGGTTAAATTCTGCAGCAAAGGAATCTTCTCGGCCGTACCCAATGAATCCTTAGCTCGTTTTTTTGCCTCTACATTATTATCGAACGCAAAGCTTATACCTGCTAATTTTCCAGCGGAAGGTGTCCCATAGATCCCATTTTCAAAAATTGAATAACGTGCTGTTCGGCCTGTGCTGTCAACCACCACCGATTTATAATACCCATACTGGTTAGCCCCAAAATCCGGACGATAATTCATGCTGACGGAAGGAGTAAACACATGTCGGATACCTTCCCACTTGCCCTTTTTAAAATTTAGCTGTCCGTAGAACTTGGTGGATAATCCGGAATTTAAACTATACTCATAAGCCCGGCTAAAGCCCGGAACGGTATCTGTTAAGATACGATTGGTGGATGCCGAAAAACTTTTGCGGATAGTTTGTAAATACCAACGTTCATTGTACTGAAGTCCGGAGTTAAACTGGAAGTATTTAAACAAGTTCATGGAAAAACTTACGGGAATATTATGCTGAAATCCATTCGTGAATTTTTTTAGGGCATCATCCCGAAATAACAAACTTTCTTTAGTGTTAATAGAGTTACTTCCTTGCAAGCTGTAACCTACGTTAATTTTCTGATACCATTTGGGTTCTCCTATCCGGTTTTTGTTGTCCAGTGGCTGAATGGTACTCATATTTAAGCTGAAAGTAGGTAATTCCAGAAAAATATCCTGGTTTTCCAAATCCTGGCGGTGACTTAAACTGGAAGTAAAATTAAACAGACCATTATTACCAAAAATTTTCCCGTAGCTAATATTTGAAGATAAGGTGTTGCGGATTAACTGATCTACATTATAAGTTCCACCGGCGGCGGTATGGATAAAATATTTACCGGTTCCCGCATTTACCGAGGCGCTAAAAGTAGTTCCCGGATTGGCTTCTGGCCTTTGGGTATGATACCAGGTAATATTAAAATCTTTGGCCGGATGCTGAAATTCCGGGGTACCCTCTATCCCGTTTCTGGTGGATGCATAGCGGAAATTGAAATTGCCATCGTATTTATAATTCTTACGATAACGGGCCAAAGCATTTCCTTCAAATGAACCTTTGCTGTAGCCGGTTCCGCGTATGGCTAAATCCCAATAATCGCTTAAACCAAAATAATAACCCAGATCCCGAACATAAAATCCACGCTGCGCATCTTCCCCAAGCGTTGGGAGCAATAAGCCGCCAGAACGGCGGTTAGGTTTTGGGAAAAAGCCAAACGGTACTCCTAAGGGCAATGGAACATCTTCTATATTTAAATAAGCCGGCCCGCTTACTACCTGCTTTTCGGTTACAATTCCGCGGGTAATATGAATTCCAAAATGCGGATGCAACAAATTACAAGTGGTATAGATCCCATTTTTAAAGAAACCTTCTTCGAATTCATTTTTCTTAAATTGCTGAGCCTGCAGATAACCGCCATCCACATCAGAAAAAACTCCGTATGACTTTCCTTTTTTGGTTTGATAATTGAATATCAATGAATCAGTAGTAATAGGCGCTTCATTACCCTGTTTCAGAATAGGTCTTCCTCTGTAACGATTAGTTTTAGGATCCGTATAACCTTTTGCAAAGGCGGTATTATTTTTTTGATCGAGCCGGATATAATCAGCATCTATTTGAAAATCTTCATAAATAATACGCCCTTTACCATATAAATAAACGACATTATTAGTATAATCAATACGAATAGAATCCTCGGCGGTGTATTTTACCTTGGCCTGCAAGCCTGTACCTGATTTGGATTTATGGCTAGTATCTGGTAAACTAGTGCTTTTGGCGGGTGGCCTCAATGCAGGCTGTTGTGCATAAGCCGAAAAACTTAGCGACAAAAAAAGTGCATATAACGCACTATATCTAAAAATTGACCTAATAAATTCCAAATTCAATGATGAATATTATTTTTGCACAAATAGATTATAACAGATCACCAAAATTAATTAAAAATATACCATTGAGAAGATACATTTACGCTTTACTGCTCTTCACATTTATCACACCTTGTTTAGCGCTGGCTAATTCTTCGCCCAGACCAGCCTATCGTGTAAAAACCATTGTAATTGATGCCGGACATGGTGGTCATGATGGAAGCACTCGGGGATTGTTTTCCAAAGAAAAGGATGTTGCTCTGCAAGTGGCCCTGCGTTTGGGAAAAACTATAGAGGAAAAGATGAAAGATGTGAAGGTTGTTTACACACGTACCACAGATGTTTTTGTGCCTTTGTATGAGCGGATAGGAATTGCTAACCGTGCAAAAGCCGATTTGTTCATCTCCATCCATTGCAATTCAATGCCGATTAAAAGAGTGCAAACCGGATATAAAAAAGACAGCAAAGGTCGTAAAATACCCATTTATAAAAATGTGCAAAGTACTTCTACCCGCGGAACAGAAACTTTTGTTTCCGGTTTTGGGCGCTTAGATGAACAAGATGTGGTTATGCGGGAAAACGCTTCTATCCTCCTGGAAAAGGATTATAAAGATAACTACGAAGGATATGACCCGAAAGACCCGGAAAGTATTATCCTGTTATCCTTAATGAAAAATGCCTTTAGAGATCAGAGTATTAAGTTGGCTACTTTTATGCAGGATGAATATGTTAGAAATGGCCGGGTAGATCGTGGCGTTAAAGAGCAAAGTTTAGCGGTACTGGCCAGAGCCGGAATGCCGGCTGTTTTAACAGAAATTGGCTTTATTTCAAACCCTGAAGAAGAAGAATATATCAATTCTGATACTGGCCAGAACGAAATTGTGATGGGTATCCTGCAGGCAATTCAATCATACAAAAAGCAGGTAGAACTGGAGTAATTTTCAAAAATTACCAGGATATTATTTTTGGCAGGGTTAAAACAAGCGGATTGTTTTAACTTTGCCCTTAAATAATTATTCTGATGATACTTCATACAGAGTCAATGCTGATATACTTGACAAGACATTCTTCCTTGCCTTTAATGACAGCATCAGGCTTTCATATATCTATCAAAAAACAAATAATTCTAAATGAAAATTACTAACGAAACTAAAGTAGGGGTACTGGCAGCAGTAGCTATAGTGATATTAATTGTAGGATATAGCTTTTTAAAAGGAAACAACGTTTTCTCTAATGAAGAAACTTATTATGCCAAATACGATCGCGTAGATGGACTGGCAGTTTCCAGACCGGTTTTAATTAACGGCTACCAGATTGGCCGGGTTGCTAAACTTACTTTATTGCCTAATGGCCAAATTTTAGCCGAGTTTAAAGTTAGTCCTAAAATTTCTATACCCAAAAACACCATAGCCAATTTAGAAAGTAGTGATTTGTTGGGTAACAAAGCCATTGTTTTTAACCTGGGAGAAGGCGACCAGTATGCTAAAGATGGCGATACCCTAAACGCCAACATCCAAAAAAACCTAATGGAGCAGGTTGAGCCAGTGCAAAAAAGGGCTGAGTTGATCATTTCCCGATTAGATTCAGTATTACTGTCGGTAAATAATACCCTGAGTCCTGAGTTTCAGCGCAACTTTGAACGCAGCTTTGCTAGTGTAGCCCGCACTTTAGAAACGCTGGAATCTACCAGCCGCAAAGTGGATGGCCTTGTGGAAACCGAGAGAAACAAAATTTCGGGTATTTTGGGTAATTTGGAATCTATTTCTGCCAACTTTAAAAACAATAACGAGAAAATCACTTCCATCATGAATAACCTGGATCAAGTAAGTAATGAATTTGCCCGGGCTAAATTTTCAGAAACGATTACTCAGGCTAACAACGCGGTGGCCGAGTTACAAGGCGTTGTACATAAAATCAATACCGGAGAAGGTTCTCTGGGGCAGTTAATCAACGACCAAAAATTATACAATAACCTGAACAATGCTGCTGCCAATCTGGATCAGTTAATGATCGATCTAAAGGCCAACCCGAAACGCTATGTAAGCTTCTCGGTTTTTGGAGGCGGCGGAAAGAAAAAATAAGGTGCGAAATTTCAAAAAACGCAAAATTACACCAAAGCGAATTCCGAAATCTGTTAACTGAGTTCGATTACTATAATCAGAAAGATTATACTAATCGAATTCAGGTTTGATATTTCAGCAATAAATAAGTTAACGATTAACGAAAGACGTTGGACGAACAATCACCAGCACTACACTTCAAATGTCAGCCCTTCAGTAGCCAGAAAACTTTCTGAGAAAACACTTTGGGCTTCCTCCAATAAAGGCTCTAATTCGCGGTAGCGGGCAGAAAAATGACCAATTAGTAATTTTTGAGCATGGGTTTTTAGGGCAACCTGGGCAGCTTCAAGGGCAGTAGTATGAAAGGTTTCTTTGGCCCTAAGCACCATATCATGCATAAAGGTAGCTTCATGATACAGTAAAGTCACATTTTTTATCTGATCCAGATAACTCCAGTTGCAAATGGTATCAGAGCAATAAGCATAACTGCGTGGGGCATCCGGCTCGGTGGTTAATTCATGAGCAGGGTGAACATTTCCATGCTTATCAGTAAACGGAAATCCTCTTTTTATCAAGCGGATATGGTCAGAATCAATGTCCAACTCCTCCACTTTTTCTTTGATCATTTTGGGAAGCCGCTTTTTTTCAGAAAATTTGAATCCGGTGCAGGGAATACGATGTTCCAGCGGAATGGATTCGACCAGGATATCGGCATTTTCAAAAATTTTCAGAGCCTGATCCGGTTGGACGGGATGAAAATTTAAGGGATAGCGTAACTGGGTTTGGGAATGCCGGAAAGATACTTCCAGAATTTCATGCAAGGCCGCCGGAGCATATAAATTCATGGGTTTAGTACGGCCGTTCAAATGTAATGTAGAGAGCAAACCTATTAAACCCAGATAATGATCTCCATGAAGATGACTAATGAATATTTCATCAATACGGGTTGCCTTAATGCCATAACGAAGCATTTGCTGCTGAGTTCCTTCTCCGCAATCAATCAGGAAAAGCTTTTCATTTGCATTAATAAGCTGGGCACTGGGATTTCTGTTAAAAATAGGCGTAGCAGAACTGCTTCCTAAAATGGTAACCTCAAATTTCATCGCTAAAAGCCCGGGATATTATTTGGCTTCTTTTTTAAGTTCTTTTTCAATCTCCTCCATAAATATCATATCAATGGCTTCATCCGCAGAAGGTAAAATGGTTAAGACATTTTCAAGCTGAGAAATAGTAATTAATCTGGAGATGTTATCATTGATGCCGGTAAGGATAAAGCTACCGTCCGCATTTTTGCAAATACGATGGCCCACCAATAAACTGCTCAATCCGGACGAATCTGAATATTTTACCTCAGAAAGATCCAAAATGATATTGCGCTGACCCTCACTATTTATCAGGATCAGTTCTGATTTTAGTTGCGGAGAAATTAAACTGTTCAGTTTAGTTTCTGCAAGCTTAATCAAAACATATTTTTCGTGCTTATCAACTGTGAATTTCATCTTTTTGGCATTTAGGTAAGCTATTACAATAATAATAAATAAAAATCATTTTAAACGATTCAGCGCCTCAATAATATTATTCTCTACACGGCTTAAAATATTTTTCCCTTCATGCTTCTGAAAGTCAGTTCCCGTAATATGTTCGTACAATTCAATATAACGATTGGAGATTGAGTTAATTATTTCTGCGCTCATATCAGGGATATTCTGATCTTCCCTGCCTTGAAAACCATTGTCTATCAGCCACTTTCTAACAAACTCCTTAGAAAGTTGGCGCTGAGGCTGCTGGCTGGCCTGCAAATCCGCATATCCTTCTTTATAAAAATAACGAGATGAATCAGGTGTATGAATCTCGTCAATCAAATGAATCCGCCCCTCGGCTTTTCCAAACTCATATTTGGTATCTACCAAAATCAATCCATGGCGGGCGGCAATTTCGGTACCCCGCTGAAACAGAGCCCGGGTATAATTTTCCAATTGGATATAGTCCTCCTCTTCTACTATTCCCAGGCGCAGAATTTCCTCCCGGGATATGTCTTCATCATGGCCAATAGCGGCTTTAGTAGTAGGAGTTATAATCGGCTCAGGCAATTTATCGTTTTCTTGTAATCCTTCCGGAAGCTTAACGCCACACACCTCTCTCCTTCCGGCCTGATATTCTCTCCAGGCATGACCGGCAAGGTAGCCACGGATAACCATTTCCACTTTAAAGGGTTCGCAGATTTTGCCAATAGTAACCATCGGATCAGGAACATCCAACACCCAATTTGGAACTATATCCAGAGTTTCGGCTAAAGATTTGGCTGCTATTTGGTTTAAAACCTGTCCTTTGTAAGGGATGGCTTCCGGTAATACCACATCAAAAGCGGAAATACGGTCGGTAACCACCATCACCAAAAACTTATTATCAATGGTATAAACATCGCGTACCTTACCTTTATAAAAACTGGTTTGTCCTGGTAAATTAAAATGGGTTTCTTTTATGGAATTCATTATTGTATGATCAGATGGATTAAAATCAGAATTTTAGAATATTCGCATTCTTCTTTATTGGATATCGCCGTAAGCCTTCAGGATTTGTTTCACCAATTTATGCCTCACTACGTCATCACCATTCAGGTAAATAATATCAATACCCGGAATATCGGACAAAATACGCAAACCGGTGTATAAGCCGGAATGCTGCTTTTTAGGAAGGTCTATTTGGGTGATATCGCCGGTTACAATAAATTTAGCCGACGGCCCCATACGGGTTAAAAACATTTTCAACTGCAGGTCGGTGGTATTTTGGGCTTCATCCAAAATAACAAAGCAGTTATCCAGGGTACGGCCCCGCATAAAGGCCAGTGGCGCAATCTCAATGGTGCGGTTCTCCAGGTACATTTTCAACTTTTCGGCCGGGATCATGTCGTCTAGCGCATCGTATAGAGGGCGCAGATATGGATCCACTTTTTCCTTCAAATCGCCGGGTAAAAATCCCAGATTCTCACCGGCCTCCACTGCAGGTCTGGTTAAGATAATCCGCTTTACTTCCTTGTTTTTTAAAGCTCTAACAGCCAAAGCAACCGCGGTATAGGTTTTACCGGTTCCGGCCGGACCAATGGCAAAAAGAATATCGCTGGTATTGATGCTCTCTACCATACGGTACTGATTAGCGCTCCGGGCTTTGATCACCATTCCGTTAGGGCCAAAAACAATGGCTTCGCCACGGCTGATGGTTTTGGTTGCGGTACTATCCTGCTCCTCCGTACTGGGGATTGTGGTTCCTAAAATAAGCTCCAAATCGTTGTTATTAAGGCTCTGGAACTTATCAACATGATTAATAATATCCTGAAATTTCAGGTTAAAGTTATACAGTTCTGCTTCATCGCCCAGCACTTTAACTTCATTACCCCTTGCTATGATCTTTAATTTCGGAAAATGTTTTTTTATGATCTCGAAGTACTCGTTGTTGGAACCCCACATCACCACTGGGTTCACATTTTCTATGGTCAGCTTCAGTTCGTTCAAGTTCTTAATTTTAAATTTCGGGGAGGTATTTATTTAGGATTAAAAATTCAATCTTTGTAACGCGAATTTCTATCGCAAGATTAACAATTAATATTAACATTTTAATGGCAATAATCACTTTAACAACTGATCTTGGCGACAAGGATTTTTACCAGGCGGCTTTGAAAGGCAGTTTGCTAAGTCAGTTGCCTACTGTCAATATTGTTGATATCACTCATAGTATTTCAGCCTTTAATATTCAACATGCAGCCTTTATATTAAAAAATTCATTTCATTATTTTCCTAAAAATACCGTCCACCTGATAGGCATTGATTCTGTTTATAATGAAGAAACCCGCTATCTGGCTGTTCAATACAAAGATCACTATTTTGTAGGCTCAGACAATGGTATTTTTTCTCTTTTATTTGACCAGGAACCCGCAGAAATAGTAGAATTAAACATTATGCAGGATTTAAAATTCCTGCACTTTCCCCTAACTGATATTTTTGCCAAGGCAGCCACTCATCTGGCCAAAGGTGGTAAACTGGCCGAAATTGGCTTGCCGGTAAGTTCATTAGAAGAAAAAATGACCTTACAGCCCGTTATTGAATTGGATATGATTCGCGGAAGCGTAATTTATATTGATTCATTCCAAAACATCATTACCAATATCACCAAAGAGATTTTTACCCGGGTTCAGAAAAATCGTGATTTTACGCTCTATTTTAAGCGGAACGAATCTATTTCCCAGCTTAGCTGGCATTATAATGAAGTACCCGAAGGAGAAAAATTATGTTTATTTGGCATCAGCAACCATTTGGAAATTGCCATTAATAAGGGGAATGCCAGCGGGCTTTTGGGGCTGCAACTGGGCGATATTGTCCGCATTGAATTTCATTCATGATTACCAGAATTGTACAATTAAATATCCAGCCAGAGCATCTGCCGGCATTTAAAGAAATATTTTACCAAAGTAAACCTTTGATTGAGGCTTTTGGGGGCTGTGAGAAAACCGATTTGTTTAATGATTTAGAAAATCCGACACAGTGTTTTACCATCAGCTACTGGCATTCTGACGAGGATTTGCAAACCTACCGTTCATCTGATCTTTTTAAAACTACCTGGGCAAAAGTAAAGCCTCTTTTTGCCGAAAGAGCCCGGGCATGGTCTTTGGTTAATCAAACTATTGATATTAAAATTTAAGATGAAGAAAATACTTCTGCTAACAGGTTTTCTGGGGATACTTGGGCCTGCTTTTGCTAAAACTGACACTACGGCTTATGAGTTGCAGCGCCGTAAAATCAACCAATTAATGGATGATCGGAGCGCCAAATTTGGCCAGTATGCTTACAGTTTAGAGCAACGCACCGGCATTTTTGGATTAAAAACCAAAAAAGATATGCAGCACTCTATTAATATTCTGACAGAAATTGTTCAAACCGATAACCATATTTTTAAGGAGCTGAAAATTCTGTTGGATTATAAAGACCTGGAAAAAAGTCTGGTAGAAAACCGGGCTGTTAACACCGAAGGACATATAAGCAACTATAAAAGTACTATCACTAAGCTTCAGACTCAAAATCAAATTTTAAACGAGAAACTTCAAAAACGGGAAAAGCAACAAACCGTACATATTTCCATGATTGCTGCCTTGGCTTTGATCAGCTTAATTTTGGGATATTTACTGTTTAAAGCTAAAAAGTTGACCTAATATTGATGCTAAATAATAGCTGTATCTGTAAAATTAAACTAATTTTGCAGCCGGTCAATTCTTACCTGACCTTATATTATTTTATTTAGAATTAAATGGCACGTGGATTTAACAGCGGAAACGCTAAGAAAGAAGAATTACCTAAGGCAAAAATTAATAAGCAAAGTATCCAACATGTTCTTCAGTTGTTGGGATATTTGAAGCCTTACCGGACTAAATTTTTTCTTGGCTTTGTTTGTTTAATTCTATCCAGCGCCAGCTCTTTTCTGTTTCCCTTACTTATGGGCCGATTGGTGGGCACTAGCACTGCACCGGAAAACCCCATGGTTAGCAAAGAGCTTTTAGATATTTTCCCTACCAGTTTAAATACTGTAGCCCTTACCCTATTGGCTGTATTGTTTGTACAGGCCATTCTTTCCTTTTTCAGAATTAATTGGTTTGTAGAAGTTGCCGAAAAAGGCTTGGCCGATATCCGCCGCGACACTTATTTTAAGCTGATTACCCTGCCGATGAACTTTTTCTCGCAGCGCCGGGTTGGAGAATTAAACAGCCGTCTTTCTGCCGATTTATCACAGATACAAGATGCCATAACCACTACCCTGGCCGAAATGATCCGGCAGATCATCCTGCTGGTTGGAGGTATCACCCTACTGATTTTGGTTTCTGGCAAACTTACTTTGCTTTTACTGGCCGTATTGCCGGTACTGGTAGTTATTGCGGTGGTATTTGGCCGGTTCATCCGCAAACTGTCTCGCCAAACTCAGGATAAATTAGCCGAATCAAATACCGTTGTAGAAGAAACCTTGCAGGGAATTTCTAACGTAAAAGCTTTTGTAAACGAAACTTATGAAGTTGGGCGCTATAATAAAAGCATCCGCGAAGTGGTGAAATTGGCCATACGTGGCGCTAAATTCCGCGGTGTTTTTGCTTCATTTATTATATTCTGCTTGTTTGGAACCATTGTTTCGGTAGTTTGGTATGGAGCACACCTGGTACAGGCCGGAGAGATTAGTCTGGCCAGCATGTTTACTTTTATTCTGTTATCAACCTTTGTGGGCGCTGCCATGGGTAGTTTCCCAGAGCTATATGCCAATATGCAAAAAGCTGTGGGCGCCAGCGAGCGGGTTTTGGAAATATTAGCTGAACAGAACGAGCCTATTTCTATCAACAAAGCAGATAATGAGATTCGCCAGAAGATCAAAGGAAATTTAGAATTTAACAAGGTAGTATTTGCTTATCCATCCCGTAAGGAAATTACCGTTTTAAACGGAGTTTCATTTGAGGCCAAGGCAGGTGAAAGAGTGGCTATTGTTGGACCAAGTGGTGCCGGAAAATCAACTATTGCCGGCTTAATTCTGCGTTTTTATGAAAGCCAGGCAGGTTCCTTACTGTTTGACGGAAAACCTTCTAATGAATACTCATTAACCGATATCCGCCATCAGGTGGCAATTGTACCTCAGGATGTGTTGCTATTTGGCGGCACTATCCGCGAAAATATTGCCTATGGTCGTTTGGATGCTACTGAAGAAGAGATTATGGCGGCCGCCAAACGGGCCAATGCACATACCTTTATCGCAGGTTTCCCAGAAGGTTATGACACGATGGTTGGCGAACGCGGTATAAAATTATCCGGCGGACAGCGTCAGCGTATTGCCATAGCCCGGGCTTTGTTAAAAGATCCCGCCATTTTAATTTTGGATGAAGCCACTTCATCGCTCGATTCAGAATCAGAGCGTTTGGTACAGGAAGCTTTAGAAGAGCTGATGAAAAACCGTACTTCCATTATTATTGCCCATCGCCTGTCCACTATTCGCGAAGCGGATAAAATTGTGGTTTTGGAAAAAGGCCAGGTAATTGAAAGTGGAACCCATCAGGAACTGATGCAAAATGATGAAGGTTTGTACCGTTATTTAAGCCAGTTGCAATTTGAAGGCGTCAACGAAGGACGTTAATTCCACGACTTTATAAGGAGGCATAAATTAGTGTTTATATCTTTATAAGGGCCCTAAAAAATTAAATTATTGGAATGAAACTAACCATTTGGGGAGCCGCAGAACAAGTTACCGGCAGTATGCATTTGCTGGAACTGGAAGGATATAAGATCCTGATCGATTGCGGCTTGGATTACGAACGTGATACCTGGTTGGAAGAAAATGAAAATTTTCCATTTTCGCCCTCCCAAATTGATGTGGTTATTCTTACCCATGCGCATATAGATCATTCGGGTAATTTACCCACCCTGATACGGATGGGTTTTGATGGACAAATATTATGTACCCCAGCCACCGCCGATTTAACAGAACTGCTCCTGCTGGATTCTGTAACGGTTTTTTTGAATAGACAGCGCAAAGCCCAGCGCAATAAACGCCGGGCTTCTTCAGGCCCCAGACCGCTGTATCTTCAAAAACATGTGATGGAAACTGTTGATCGGTTTGTAACCATTGGCTTCCATAAACCTTTTCACTTAAATGGCCTGGTTAGCTTAACTTTTATACCGGTTGGCCATTTGTTAGGAGCCGCGGCCGCTGTTTTAACCATCCGTGAAAATGGGGAAGAAAAAAGTATCGCTTTTAGCGGAGATATAGGCCGTAAAAATTATCCCATTTTAAAAGATCCGGAAACCTTGCCACAGGTTGATTACCTGGTTTGTGAATCTACTTATGGCGGCAGATTTCACACCGCAACCCAAAACATTGAAGAGCTTTTAACCCAAACGGTTAATGAAGCTTGCATCAAAAATCCCGGACGCTTAATTATTCCGGCTTTTAGTGTTGGAAGAACCCAGGCTTTGGTTTATTCGCTGAACCGCATTTTCAGCAAAGGTTTGCTACCGCGAGTAAAGGTGTTTGTAGACAGCCCCTTGGCCAATTATGCAACCGAGGTTTTCCGGAAACATCATTATCTTTTGAACCAGGAAGCTCAGGAATTTTACAGCGCTCAGGGCGATGAATTTGAGTTCGACAACCTGGAGTATGTTCAGGATATGAACGCCAGCAAGGCCATCAGCAACTATTTTGAACCCTGCATCATTATTTCTTCGGCCGGTATGTTGGAAGGTGGTCGTATTCAAGATCACTTGTACGATAATATCCAGAATTATTATTGCAGTATTCTATTTATTGGCTATTGTGCTAAAAATACACTGGGTTACCGTTTACTACGTGGAGACCCGATAGTTACTATCCGCAACCGCGAACTTTCTGTATATGCCACCATTCAAAAAACAGATCTTTTTAGCGGTCATGGCGACCATCGTGATTTGGTTAACTTTGTTAAACAACAGGATCCGGATAAATTGAAAAAGGTTTTCCTGGTACATGGTGAAATCTCATCCATGCAAAAATTACAGGAAGCATTAGAAGAAGAAAACTTTAATACCGTGGTACCGCAAAAAGGAAAAACGTATCTATTATAAAATAGACACTAATTTCACCAATTAAACGAATTGGAATTAGTGTTAATTAATCTGATGAATAATCAGTCCCGCCTGGAATTTAGGCTCAAACCAGGTAGATTTTGGGGGCATTATTTCTCCTGCATCGGCAATGCGCATCAGTTGATTTACAGAAGTTGGAAACAAGGTAAAAGCGGCGGCGCAATTTCCCTGGTCAACTTCTTCCATTAAGTGATCCAAAGGATTTAGGCCCGCCATAAAACAGATCCGTGAATCGGTACGCGGATCTGAAATACCCAGAATCTTAGAAAACACGTAATCCTGCAAAATACTGACATCCAATTCTTCTACCGGACTGCTGACTTGAGGCCACGATTTAACAAGCAGTTTATACCACTTTTTACCCAGATAGAGCCCAAATTCATGAAATTGAGCTGGCTCAACGGGTTGCTCTGAAACAGAGATGTGAAAATATTCCGCGAGTTTATCCAGGAAAGCGGCAGCGCTCATATTGCCCAAATTTCGGATCAATCGGTTTATGGAAAAAATCTGCAATTGGTCTGTTGCCATATAAACCGAGGTAAAAAAATTATAATCTTCCTGTCCGGTATGTTTCAGGTTTAAACGTCGCTTCTCTATACCCAAAGCAGAGGCCGCGGCCGCCCGATGATGCCCATCGGCAATATAAGAGGATTCTAAATGAGCAAAAGCCTGAACGAGCGCAGATAAATCGGGTTCCTGATCTATTTTCCAAAGTTCATGCCGGGCTTGTTCTTTATCAAAGTACAGATCGGGCAGTTGCTGCACCGTTTTCTCAATAATGGCATTAATTTCAGAAATTGGCCGGTAGGTAATTAATACCGGATTGGCATCTACGCCGGTATGCCCTAAATATTCGATTAATGCATTTTGCCGGCTCAGCTGGGTTAGTTCATGCTTTTTAATGCTATTATCCAGGTAGTCATCAATAGAAGTAATGGTCCAAATACCGGTTTGGTGAATGCCCTGACGGATAATCCGATATACATATAAACAAGGGTTGCTATCGCGAATCAGGATGCCTTTATCCAGAAACTCCGTCAAATTTTCGTTTATTTTTTTGTAGGTAAGCTCCCTTTTGGAACCTCGCATAAATGGATGCTCTAATTTAGGAACCAACATATTGACATAAGAATACGGATTATCTTCGCGGATAAGCCGTGCCGATGCCAGGCTTAAATTTTCTACCTGCAGCACTACTTTATCTACAAAGGCCGGATGAGGCCGTATCCCTCTAAATGGTTTTATTTTAGGCATCATAATTAAAAAACAAATATAGCCAGAGAATTTTGAATGGGTTAGCTTTGGAATGATGCGGATTATCTGATATTTTATAAATAATACACAAAGACAAGTAAAACTGGTAATATGTTTTAGAGAGGTTTATGGCAAAAAACCGAACATTCATCTTTCGTCGCCCTGAAATCATTCCAGGGTATTTCTCTGACAGAAATCTTTAACAACCATAGGCGATCTTTAACAGGCATCCCCTTGAGAGATGCCGAAATAAATTCGGCAGGACGGCTTGGGAGTTTAATGGAAGCAGCCCAGATGTCAGACAGACGGCAGATGCCGGAGAATGCCGGCTTTGGATAATTATGTGGCATAAAAAAGGGTGCCCGATCTTTTGGACACCCTTAAAAATGTTGATTGGCGTTATCTCCTACTTCCCCTTAAAATAATCAATAATCAGGCTGGCCAATTCAGTGCCAATACGCTCCTGAGCTTCGTTAGTGGAAGCGCCAATATGCGGGGTCAAAGAAATCCGCGGATGCGATAAAATATCCTGATGGGGATGAGGTTCATTTTCAAAAACATCCAAGCCAGCAAAAGATACCTTACCCGAATTGAGAGCAGCTAATAAAGCTTGTTCATCCACCGTTCCACCACGAGAACAGTTAACAATGCCCACACCGTCCTTCATTTTTTCAAACTCCTCTTTTCCTAAAACCGGTTTGTTTAAATAAGGAACATGCAGACTAATAAAATCTGCTTCCGCGATTAATTCATCCAAACTAACCCCTTTAATGGGGCAGCTAACTTTGATTCCGCCGGCCAACTCAAGCTCTAAAAAAGTCGAAGGAATATGAGAAAGCTCATAAGCTATCACTTCCATACCCAAACCCAGGGCAATTTTAGCGGTTTCACGGCCAATACGCCCAAACCCAATAATGCCCAGTTTTTTCCCTCTTAGCTCCACTCCTTTGGCATAGGCTTTTTTAAGCTCATTAAACTTTTCGGAACCTTCTACCGGCATTTTCCGGTTCGAATCATACAGAAAGCGGGTTCCGGAAAATAAATGTGCAAAAACCAATTCGGCAACCGATAAAGAGGAAGATGCCGGAGTATTTATCACCGCCAAACCTTTAGAGCGGGCATATTCCACATCAATATTGTCCATGCCTACTCCTGCCCTGCCAATCAATTTGATATTGGGACAAGCATCTATTAACTCTTTGCGCACTTTGGTGGCGCTGCGAACCGTAATGGCATCGTATTCTTTCAGCCCTTCAATTAATTTATCTTGTGGAATATGGTTTGTATCAACCTGGAATCCTGCTTTTTCGAGTAATGCTTTTCCAACCGGATCCATGCCATCATTGGCGAGTATGCGAAACATAATTTATTTTTTAGATAAGGCAGCTGCGATAGCATGTCGCTACCGCCCAGCCTGGTATATTTTTAATGAATATTTATCTGATACAATTAAACGTGCTTTTCGGCGAAATCCTGCATAGTCTCAATTAACACATGGACGCTGGTAATTGGCAATGCGTTGTACATGGAAGCCCGGAAACCGCCTACACTGCGATGACCTTTTATGCCCACAATATCGCGGCTCTCTGCAAACTTTAGAAATTCTTTTTCAAGCTCCGGTTTTTCCATTACAAAGCAAATATTCATTTTAGAACGATCTTCAATGGCGCAGGTTCCCCTGAAAAGCGGATTGCGGTCAATTTCACGATACAAAGCGGCAGCTTTAGCTATATTTTCTTCTTCGATTCTCTGTACGCCGCCCTTAGATTTTAACCAGCGCAGGTTCAGCATAGAAACATATATAGAAAAAACGGGGGGAGTATTGTACATCGATCCGCCGGCAATTTGCACCTGATAATCTAACATAGAAGGTATCCGGCGGTTGGTTTTACCCAAAATTTCATCCTTAACAATAACCAGCGTAGCACCAGCCGGCCCTATATTTTTTTGCGCACCTGCATAAATCAGATCAAAATCGGCTACATTGATACTCCGGCTAAAAATATCGGACGACATATCGCACACCATTGGAACCGGGGATTTAGGAAATTGCTGCATTTCCGTTCCATAAATGGTATTATTGGATGTACAATGAAAATAGGCTGCATTGGCCGGTATGGCGTAATCTTTAGGAATAAACGTATAATTCTGGTCTTTGGAAGAAGCCACAACGGTAACATCCCCCTGAATTTTAGCTTCCTTAATAGCTTTATTGGCCCAAACTCCGGTATCCAGATAAGCAGCGCTCTTGCCTTCGGGCAGCAAATTCATCGGAACCATGGCAAACTGCAAACTGGCGCCACCTTGCAAAAATAACACCGAATAACCCTCGGGAACATTTAATAATTCCTTCACCAGGCGCACTGCTTCATCTACTACCGCCTCAAACTCTGGAGTGCGGTGCGAAATTTCTAAAATAGATAAACCTGTGGGATTAAATTCGAGTACTGCCTGAGAAGCTTGTTTGAAAACTTCCTGCGGTAAAATGCAAGGGCCTGCTCCAAAATTATACATCATATAGTTGAATTTTTATCCAAAATTAGAAGAATTATGCTAACCTTAACGAACAGTTTTAAAACTTAAACTCATTTATGATTTATGATGGCAATTATCCTGAAATTTAGCTGCCGCGATGATAAATAATTTGGAATGGCCTATTGATTATCAGCCACAACCTTAATCCATAAATAAGAAAAGGTATTATTGATATTCAAAAGGTTAAAAATTTTCGGTACAAGCAAATACAGGTTTAAAATACTGCTGCAAAAAACGGGCTGTCAATTATTTTGTGTATTCAAAAAAATCAGCCAAATCAACTCAGGTATCTTTTATATCCTGTTCTCTGGGCCGGATGATTAGCCGCAAGGTTGGGTCGTTAGTTAAAAAAGACCAGAACCAGCTGAAAGCTAGTTTTACCCTGTTTCTAAAACCGGCAATAGGTATCAAATGAATGAATAACCATACAAGCCAGGCGAATAATCCTTTAAAAAACAGATTAGGTAAATCGGCTACTGCTTTGTATTTGGCAATAATAGCCATGCTGCCTTTATCCTTGTAGGCGAAAGGTTTTAGGGCTTGTTGATTAACCAGTTTTTTTAGGTTTTCTGCTAATAGTTCGCCTTGTTGAATAGCTACCTGAGCCAATTGTGGATGCCCGTTTATAAAGTTCTTATCAGTAGTTTGCAAACAAATATCGCCGATGGCAAAAATATTCCCGGTATTATTTACGCGGTTAAATTCATCAACCAGTATTCTTTTGCCCCGCCCAATTACCTCGGCCGGCAAACCGGGAACCGGTCTGCCCGTAACTCCCGAAGCCCAAATCAGGGCATTGGTGGGAATGGTTCTGCCATCGGCCAATAAAACTTTGCCATGCTGAAAATCTTTTACGGCCATATTGGTTATAATATGCACTCCTAACCTGCCTAAAACACTGGTAGCCTCTGCTTGAGATTTTTTACTCATTGCCCCAAGTAATACCGGACCGGCATCAATCAGGTAAATATGAGATTTCAGATCAGTAATTTCCGGATATTCTTTTTTGGCTATATTTTGCCCCATTTCGGCCAACATTCCGGCAATTTCCACGCCGGTTGGGCCACCACCCGCAATAACAATATTGAGATGCTTTTCTTTTTCTTGGAGATCATTGGTTCTTACCGCCTTCTCCATGTTCAGTAATAAATGATTGCGGAGGTTAACAGCGTCGGTAATGGTTTTCATGGGACAGGCATTATCTTTTACGTTTTCCATACCAAAATAATTGGTTTCTGTACCCATAGCCAGTACCAGATAGTCATATTCCAAGATACCTTTGTCGGTTTCAATACGATTATTTTCCGCATCAACTTTTAGAAGAGAGCCCATATAAAAACGCAGATTGTGTTTTTTCTGGAACATCCGACGGAAGGGATAACTAATGTTAGAAGGTTCTATAAAGGCAGTTGACACCTGGTAAAGTAAAGGAGGAAAAAAATGATAATTGTTTTTATCTACCAGGGTTATATGAAAATTTGGATTATTTGACAAGCGTTTAATCAGGTTGATGCCGGCAAAACCGCCGCCAACTAACACTATTTTTTTAGGTTGTTCGAACATATCAACGAAGTCTTATTAATCAGCTAAAATAATGAAAACAGACCTCCTTTTCTCAGGCCGTAAATTTTTGGTTTTATGCCCTTTTCCTTCCGTATCTTCTACCAAAAGAATGTTTCCGGCTTTAAAAACTCTTTTATCACCCAGAGATGTTTCTATCTCAATTTCCCCATCCAATAGAATAATATACTGCCGTTGCGGAGCTGTGTGAAAATCCCAATCATACGTAGGTGCCACTTCTCTGAAAATGATGCTTTTAGCGGCTATGGTTTCCGAAAGAAAACCCACTGATCCGGCATCTTTCAAAAGAATATTCAAATCTTCAAAATGGCTATCGCCATTGGTATCGCTGTAAATTCTGGTGACAACAAACATTTCTTTATTATTCTAAGAACTGATAGCCTTTCAAACATTCTTTTGGATTCTAATCATCCTTCCAAAACTTCCCGGTCCCATTTGGCTAAATCAGCGCCAACATGATAGGTACTTTCTAAGAATTCCATCAACTTTTGTTTAGGATATTCTGCCTGTTGCACCGCGATATAAGGTAAGATAAATTCCCCCAGTGTTGAATTATAAAAAGCTTCCTCAGGCTGCACTTTTGCCGTTTTATAGCCATCTGGTTCAGGATATAAATAACAATAAAACGCGGCTTGGGGAAATGCTTCATTTCCAGTCCAAAATCCGGCGCTGCTTACTTCCCGGCAATAAGCTTCCTCGGCAACCCAATTGGGCAAATTAGGAACTCCACCCGGATGTTTGGGGGCTTTACGGCCTGAGAAAAACGAAAGAGCCAAATCAAAACTTCCCCAAAAAAAATGTATAGGGCTACACTTGCCTTTAAATTCGGCCCGGAACTGCATAAAAACATCCTGTATATACAGAAGGGCTTTATGGAAGGCCTTTACCTCCTCTTCATTATAAGTGGCATGAACCGTATCCTGATCTAAAGGAATAGCATTTACAATTTCGGCAGGAATCGGATTGATTTTCAGGTCGATTTCCAAATCTTTCAATAACTCAAAAATCTTTTTATAAAAATCAGCAACAGAAATTCCATGCAAATCAAATTGCCTGAGCTCTCCGCTGCTGGTAGAAATTTTTAAACGATGCTCTATAAAATCAAAATCAATCTGAAAATTTTGATCCTTATAAGGCATAGTTTCGGTTGTTAAACCAAAAAGTGTAACATGTAGAGTTACGTGCCAGGAATGGTTCACCCATGGAAGCATAGCTAGTTTTATTTTCCCAACAATCTGCGTCCACATATGCAGCGTATCATAAGTGGCTTTACCTTTTTCGTAAGAGAGTTCTGGCCATCTGGGTTGCATAATTTTCTGATTTTAATTTCAAAAATATTTGGTCAAGTTTCAATATGCGAAGCATCGGCATTGAAAATTAATTTATTTGCTGCAGCTATCTCATCCTGACTAATGGTATGCCCCATATTAGGATACACTTTTTCTGTAACCAGAGCATGCATCCCTTGTAAAATATTAGTACTGGCATACACCCTTTCCACAGGAACATGCGGA
>DASQIU010000072.1:0-40632 GCA_035631395.1 Daejeonella sp.
AGCACTTCATCCAGCGAATGCTGATTTTTAAATACCCCCGCTAAAACGTACAACATGGAGTTGTTGGTCTTCAGATTCGATAACAGGTTAACCGGCTTGGTTATCTCATCAAAAATATCAAGGATCAATCCCCGGTTATTGCCGGTATAATGGCTATCAGCTATTTTATTTACTTCCAGGGCATAACCCATTTTATTCCTATCGGGATTATAAAGGCCGCCAGCATCTCTAAAAACCGTAAACCGAACACGGGCATTGGGGCCGGTTTTATTTCTGCGGGTAAGTTCTTCTACCTTTTCGCGAAGAAAGTAAGCATCCACGTGCGAATAACCTTCCAGCTTCAGGGCCTTCATTCCTCTGCGAAGGCGGTTAACGTGCAGATCAGCGAATTTCAGTTCGCCCTGCATCAAACGCATCGATTCAAAAAGTCCATCGCCATATTTAAAACCACGATTACCAATGCCCATCACTGCCTCCTCGGCCGGAAAAATTTCTCCGTTAAAATTGATATACTGTTTATTCATAGATGACGATTTCTTAAAAAAAATTATACGCTCTTATTCAGCGTCGACTTTCAGATAGTTTTTCCATTTATCCAACACGGCCTTAAAATCTTCGGGCAGATTGGTATCAAAATGGATAAATTTCCGGGTTGTTGGATGGATGAAACCCAGTGATTTTGCATGAAGCGCCTGCCGGGGCAGCAGCTCAAAACAGTTTTCTACAAATTGCTTGTATTTACTAAACACAGTACCTTTCAAAATGCGATTGCCCCCGTAGGTGCTATCGTTAAAAAGCGGATGGCCAATATGCTTCATATGCGCCCTAATTTGATGGGTACGGCCTGTTTCCAGCTCGCACTCAATCAAGGTAACGTAATTAAAGCGCTCCAATACTCTATAATGCGTTACCGACCATTTTCCTTTACTTTCATCATCATAAACATCCATCACCTTACGGTCTTTGGCACTTCGGCCAATATATCCGGTTACGGTACCATTTTCGGCAAGATCTCCCCAAACCAAAGCCACATATTTACGGCTAATGCTATGATCAAAGAATTGCTTGGCCAGGAAAGTAATAGCCCATTCATTTTTGCTGATAAGCAGTAAGCCCGAGGTATCTTTATCAATACGGTGCACCAATCCGGGACGGCCATCATTACCCGGCATCTGCGGCAATTGCTGCACATGGTAAACCAGGGCGTTGACCAAAGTTCCGCTGTAATTATTGAAACCGGGATGCACTACCATACCGGCTGGTTTATTCACCATAATCACATCATCATCCTCATACAAAATATCTAAAGGAATATTTTCCGGATAAACTTCCGTATCCCTGGGCGGATGAGGCAATACCATCGAAATCACATCCAGGGGTTTTACCTTATAGCTGGCCTTTGCCGGTTTATCATTTACCAGTACATTTCCAGCTTCAATAGCATTTTGTATGCGATTACGAGAAGTATTTTCTATGCGGATGATCAGGAACTTATCTAACCTTAATAAGGATTGTCCTTTATCAACTACTATCTTGAAATGCTCATATAAATCCTGCTCTTCGGCTTCCTGAACATCGTTATCTTCAATCATGGCGCAAATTTAAATCATATAATCTAATTATATGCGCTAAAACCATGTAGATGCATGCTTTTTCAGAAACAGCGGACACAAACCATTTTCGGCTGGATATTTTTTCTTCCAAATGTAAATTTAGCTCTTTTATAAATTCTGAAAATTATACATTTGAAACAAAATTAATCCTGACAATCAATTACTATCAATTTTTTTCATATGAAGAAAACCTTTACTCAACTAAGTCTGGCTTTGGTATTTTTATTCTTTTCCGCATCAGCCTTTGCACAAGGCGATCTGGCGGCTTTGATCAAATCCGGGCCCGCCGATGCTACTAAATTAGCCCAGGCGTATATGCAACCTATCTTTAAAGGATTTGGAGTAGGTTTAAACGCCGGATGGAACAACACCGCCCAGGCCAAAAAAACGGGCCGTTTTGAAATTCGGTTTGGCCTTACCGGAGCATTTATTCCGCAAAAAGATCAAATGTTTGATGTAAACCAGCTTGGTTTATCAAACCATATTGGTCTGGCTCAAAATCAAAGTCCACTTTCTCCTACCGTAGCCGGAAAAGACAACGATGGCCCGTTACTAAACATTTACGACCGGGATAAAAACGACCCTCAGAAACAAATTATAGAAAGCTTTAATTTGCCTCAAGGGCTTAATTTGCCTTTTGTTCCGGCTCCACAACTTCAGGCAAGCGTGGGTTTGCCTCGTGGCATTGATTTAAACATCCGAGCGGTACCTACCATTAAATTGGGTGGCGATTTTGGCACCATAGATATGCTTGGTGGAGGTCTTAAAGTGGATGTTTTAAAATTATTGGCGGGCAAAACAGTGAAGAAAGTAAGTCCTTTGGATGTAGCCGTTGCTGTTGGATACACCAGCTTCAGCTATAAACTGCCAATGGATGTAAAACCAGAGTCTGGTGCTATGCCGGTAAATGGTCAGCAAAGCCGCGATTTTTCTAACCAAAAATTAGAAACTAAATTTTCCGGACTCAATACAGAATTGATCGTTTCAAAAAAGCTTTTATTCTTTACCCCTTTCATTAGCGCCGGTTATAACCATGCTAACACCAAAGCCAATCTTAAAGGTAATTATCCAATGAATACGGGAGCTATATTGGGACAGAAATTCTACACTACTTTTAGCAACCCGGTAAGTATTGATCAAAAATACATTAGCGGCATGCGTACCGATGTAGGTTTCCGTTTGAGCATGGGTTTCCTGAAAATGTACTCTTCGTACAGTATGTCCGATTACAACTCCTTCAACTTTGGTTTAGGATTGGGCCTATAAACATTTCATAAAATAACAGATATTTGAGCTTCCCCCTGTGGGAGGCTTTTTTTATGATCAACCTGCAATATTACAGCCCCGAAGAAGAAATTCATCATCCTCTTTTTAAAGAAAAGCAGGTACAGGTATTTATCAAACGCGATGACCTGATCCACCCTTTTATTTCGGGAAACAAGTGGCGTAAACTCAAATATCCGCTCCGGCAGGCGCAGCAAAGCCAAAAAAAACATTTGGTAACCTTTGGAGGCGCTTATTCCAACCATTTACTGGCTACGGCTTGTGCAGCGGCTAAATTCGGTTTTAAAAGCACTGGCTTTGTCCGCGGCGAAGCGGTAGAGAATGATATGCTGATGTTTTGCCGTCTGTTTGGCATGAACCTGATCTTTGTTTCCAGAGAAAGCTACCGCGATAAACGGGCCTTATTTGATCAATATTTTGGTCAGGATGAAGAAGCTTTTTTCATCGATGAAGGCGGCGCCGGCCCAGAAGCGGCAAAAGGATGTTCTGAACTGGTAGAAGAATTATCCCAACACTACGATCATCTTTTCTGCGCCAGCGGTACAGGTACCACCGCCGCCGGAATATTAGCGGGCTTGCAGGCCCATCAGCCCGATTGCCACCTGCATGTTATCCCGGTACTAAAAAACGGAGGTTTCATCCGGCAGGAAATGGAGAACTATTTTGATCAAAGCCCGGCTTTTGACCTGCATACCGATTATCATTTTGGAGGATACGCCAAAACCACTCCGGAGTTGCTAAAATTCATCCAGCAATTTGCTTCAGATACCGGCATCCTGCCCGACCCGGTTTATACCGGCAAAATGCTGTTTGCTTTGTTTGAACTTATCCGCCAGGATCAATTTACACCAGGCAGCAAGATTCTGGCGATTCATACCGGCGGATTATTCGGCTTGCTGGGCATGGCTGAAAAGATCCAGAAAGTTATTTTTTAAGATTTTCCCCGGCAGTTTTTGTAACATCTTCCCTGATAAAAAAATATTTTTAAAAATCCTTCCTAAAAAATTCACCCCTAAAAATAGGTTTAAACTGTTTAAACCTATTTTTTGAAGCAAAAGCGCCAAAACGCCAAAATTTGCCCTTTTAAGGCCTTTTTAATACATTTGAGTTCTAACCCTAATCCCTTATGTATAAATTATCAATATCTGCAGATCATGTTCAGCAAACTCTCAGCAAGCACATTCTTGCCGATGGTTTTGACATGACCTTCGACATGGAAAAAAGTAACGGAGTATATATTCACGATGCCAAGCACAACCGGCAGCTCCTGGATTTCTTTACTTGTTTTGCATCGGTACCTTTGGGTTACAACCACCCCAAAATGGTAAACGATGAGGAGTTTAAAAAAAACCTGATGTTGGCCGCTCTGACCAATCCATCAAACTCTGATGTTTATACCACCCAATATGCCCAATTTGTGGAAACTTTTGGCCGTGTAGGGATTCCTGATTATTTACCTCATGCCTTTTTTATTGCAGGCGGTTCTTTAGCTGTAGAAAATGCGCTAAAAGTGGCCATGGACTGGAAAGTTCAGCGCAATTTTCAGAAAGGATATACCAAAGAAAAAGGCCATCAGGTGCTTCATTTTGAGAAGGCTTTTCACGGCCGCTCCGGATACACTCTGAGCTTAACCAATACCTTACCCGATAAAACCAAATGGTTTACCAAATTTGATTGGCCTCGGGTATCTGTACCGGCTATGAAATTCCCTTATACCGATGAAAACTATGAGGATTTAAAACATAAAGAAGCCTTATCTATTGCCCAAATTAAACAAGCCTTTGCCGATAATAAAGACGATATCTGCGCCATTATTATTGAACCTATCCTGTCGGAAGGTGGCGATATTCATGTACGCCAGGAATTTCTGGAACAATTACGCCAAATTTGCGATGAGAATGAGTGTTTCCTGATCTATGACGAAGTACAAACCGGCGTCGGCTTAACCGGCAAATTCTGGTGCCATGAGCATTTTGGCGAAAACGCCCGTCCGGATATTCTCTGCTTTGGCAAAAAGATGCAGGTTTGCGGCATCCTGGTAGGTAAAAAAGTAGATGAAATAGAAACCAACGTGTTTCATGTTCCTTCACGCATCAATTCTACCTGGGGCGGAAACCTGGTCGATATGGTACGTTCTACTAAAATCCTGCAAATTATTGAAGAAGATAACCTGGTTCAAAACGCTACTCTGGTTGGAAACTACCTGCAAGAAAGCTTAGGCAAAATTGCGGAAAAATATGACCAGGTATCTAATGTTCGTGGTCGCGGGTTATTAACCGCTTTTGATTTCCCGAGCAAAGAGATGCGGGATAAATTTATCCAAAAAGGAATGGAGCAAAATGTCATGTTCCTGGGTTGCGGAAATAATTCCATCCGTTTTCGCCCGGCTTTAATTGTGGAACCAAATCATATTGATGCCGGACTGGAAGTGATGGAACAAATACTTCCATCCTTATAAAAAGAGAGATTTTTACGATGCAAAAAGAGACTGCCTTAAGCAGTCTCTTTTTTTTGGGCCCTATCTATCCGTTAAATTTTTGCACCTCCGCTGTCATGGTGAGCCTGTCGAACCATAGAGCGAATAGAGAGTCACATCCTTGGTATTCACGCTTCGACGAGCGCAGCGTGACGGTTCAGTGCCCTATCCATTGTCATTCCGAGGCACGAGGAATCTGTTGCAAAAATGCATGAGATCCCTCGTTCCCCGGGATGACAGAGTTATGTAAAAATTCCTGGCAGACTCTGAACGGACAACAAAAAACGAGCAACGAAAAACGAACTTACCGAAGTTGAAAAAGATCATCTACTCCCAGCAGTTTCTGACAGGTAAAACCCTCGGCGTAAGTGGCATTGATGTATTTTCCTAAATCGCGAGCCCGGGCCTCTATCACTTTTAAAAATTCGGGCGAAGAAATATAAGTAGCCTCTTCATCCAGCTCCGGATTATAAAACTGTGTAGAAAAAGCATAGATCGCTTCCATTTTTTTATCCCAAAAATCGCTTACATCCACTACAATATCGGGTTGAATATACCGGTCTTGAATGTATTGCAGCAATAAACGTGGGCGCCAGGCCGATTGGCTCATGCCATTCAAACTGGTTTTAATTTTGGGTAAACCCGATAAAAATACAGCGTCATTTACCAGTTCTGCCGCCCGGCCGTGATCCGGATGACGGTCGTGCTGGGCATTACAAAACACTATTTCGGGAGTATATTTTCGCAACATCTGGATAATTTGCAATTGATGCTCTTCATCATTCTTAAAAAATCCATCCCGCATCCTCAAATTTTCGCGGACATGCAAGCCCAGAATCTCTGCCGATTTGGCGGCTTCCTGATCTCTGGTTTCGGCCGTACCGCGGGTTCCCAATTCGCCACGGGTTAAATCAACAATTCCTACTTTTTTACCCGCGGCAATATGTTTTAAAATAGTGCCTGAGCAACCCAGTTCCGCATCGTCGGGATGAACGGCAAATACCAGAATATCTAATCTCATAAAGTTGTATCGTGTAATAGTTTATATATACGTTTTTTTATTTTGGATGAATTTGGCTTGGTAAAAGGATAGAAGAAATCCACCACCTCCCCCTGCCGATTGACCAGATATTTATGAAAATTCCAACGAGGACTTGCGCTTAAGCTTCCATTCTGCTTTTTATCGGCCAAAAACTGATACAAAGGATGGACATATTTTCCACGAACGCGTATTTTGTTGAATACCGGAAAATGAACATCGTAATTGAGCACACAAAAATCCTCAATTGCTTTTCCGTTTAAAGGTTCCTGGCCGCCAAAATCATTGGATGGGAAAGCTAAAATCTCAAAATCCTGACCTGAAAACTCATTACGTAAGGCCTCCAGATCTTTAAGTTGCGGCGTAAAACCGCATTCGGAGGCGATATTGACAATCAATAAAACTTTATTTTCAAATTCTTTTAAACTCACCTTTTCGCCATCGATCCGCTCAACGGCAAACTGGTGTACAGACGGTATCATCATATTATTACAAATACATATAGTAACCGGACGACTGGATAATGGCTTCAATATCCCGGTCTTCCTCAGGATCGTACTTACTTTTTAAGTTGTTCCCGAAAATCCGTGCCACAGATTGATAAAAAAATGCATTTAGTCCGCCTTTCATCTCTTTTAGAAGTTCAAAACTAGAATTTCCCGTTTCCCGGTCAATCAATTTGATCAAAATCCCTCCCTGGTTAATGGTCAGATTTTTGATTTCTCCGTTAAACATATCCTTTATTTCTTTCTCAAAAGACTTGATGAGTTCCTTTTTGGCATGCTTATCAGAAACCAGCGCCAGATCTCGCTGCAACTGGGCATAACGGTTGCGGGCAAATACCGCATAAGGCAGCACCCGAAGTACATTATAGCGTAAGCGGTTAAATTTAGCCCGATCTTCCGGCGTTTTGAAAATACGGGTGGCGGTAATAACCACATCCTGCAAAGGAATCCAGGGAATGAGTTCATCATCCAAATTGGTAACGGCCACGCGGATGGTATCATTTTTGCCCTTGATGTATGGGTCATTTTTAAATTGGCCAAAAGCTCCCATGCAGGTCATAACCAGAGAAAAAATAGCCGCAAACCTGAAAATTTTCATAAATTTAGGAGTTGTAAAGTTACACCTAAAATCTGTATTTATTAATACCCGGAATTTTAGAGAGGTAACCCGATTTAAAAAGCTTAACGCTTTTTTGAAAGCCGCTATTGTATATTGAGTATGAATGAATTAATCATTGATTTAGAAGCTGAGAAAAAAGAGATCCTGAAAAGATACCGGGCTTTACTGAGGGCTTGTAAGCCTACCATGCAAAAAGGTGACAAGCGGATGATACGCCGGGCCTTTGACATGGCCCTGGATAGTCATAAGGATATGCGGCGTAAATCAGGCGAACCTTATATTTATCATCCCATCGCGGTAGCTCAAATTGCCGCCGAGGAAATTGGCTTGGGAACCACCTCTATTGTTTGCGCCCTGCTGCATGATGTGGTAGAAGATACCGATATTACCCTGGATGATATAGAACGTGAGTTTGGCAAGAAAGTAGCCAAAATTATTGATGGGCTCACCAAAATATCCGGTGTTTTTGATTATAACAGCTCTTTACAGGCCGAGAATTTCCGCAAAATGTTGCTTACCCTGGCCGATGATGTGCGGGTAATTCTGATCAAACTGGCCGACCGCCTGCATAATATGCGTACCATGGATTTTATGCCCCGGGATAAACAGTTAAAAATATCATCGGAAACCGTATATCTCTATGCCCCGCTGGCTCACCGCCTGGGTTTATATACCATGAAATCTGAGCTGGAAGATCTTTCCATGAAATACATGGAGCCAGAAACCTATAAGTTTATTGCCACCCAGCTCAATGAAAAGAAAACGGAGCGGGAAAATTTTGTCAAGAACTTTATTGGTCCTATCAGCGAAATTTTAAAAGAACAGGGCCTGGAAGCCGATATTTATGGAAGACCCAAATCCATTAATTCCATTTGGAATAAGATGCGTAAGAAAAGTATTCCTTTTGAAGAGGTATATGACCTTTTTGCCATCCGTATTATTTTAGACAGCAAACCCGAAAACGAAAAAGCAGACTGCTGGAAAGCCTATTCGATTGTTACGGATTTGTACCGACCTAACCCTGACCGCCTGCGTGACTGGATATCTTCGCCCAAAGCCAATGGCTATGAATCATTACACACTACCGTGATGGGGCCGCGTGGTCAATGGGTAGAGGTGCAGATACGCACCAAACGCATGAATGAAATTGCCGAAAAAGGATTTGCCGCCCACTGGAAATACAAAGAATCCTCTTCTGATAGTGGTTTAGACCAATGGATCCATAAGATCCGTGAATTACTCAGCAACCCCGAAGCCAATGCCCTGGATTTTCTGGACGAGTTTAAAATGAACTTATTTTCGGATGAGATTTTTATTTTTACTCCTAAGGGAGCCTTAATTCAGTTGCCTATTAATGCCACTGCCCTGGATTTTGCTTTCGAAATCCATACCGATATTGGCGCAACCTGTATTGGCGCAAAGGTTAATCACAAACTGGTGCCCCTATCGCATAAATTGCAAAACGGCGATCAGGTGGAAATCATCACCTCCAGCAAGCAAACACCTAAAGAAGACTGGCTTAGCTTTGTAGTGACTGCCAAAGCCAAATCCAAAATTAAATCGGCCTTAAAAGAAGAGAAACGTAAAGTTGCCGAAGATGGTAAAGAGATTTTAGAGCGAAAACTAAAATCCCTGAAAATTACCTACAATACGGACAATCTATACAAACTGTCTTATTATTTTAAGCTTCCCACCACTCAGGACCTGTTTTACAATGTAGCCAAAGGCATTATCGACTTAAAACAGCTAAAAGAGTTTCTGGCTTCAGAAAAAACCATCGAAAGCCGTCCTGAAAAACATGAAATTCCACCTCCGGAAAGCTTCGTGAAAAAGGTAAAAAAAGATAGCGATACGCTTTTAATTGGCGAAGATCTGCAAAAAATAGACTATAAACTGTCCACCTGCTGTAATCCTATTCCCGGCGATGACGTATTTGGCTTTGTAACTGTAAGCGAAGGCATCAAAATTCACCGCACCAATTGCCCCAATGCGGCCAAATTAATGGCCAACTATGGTTACCGCATTGTAAAAGCCAAATGGAACTCGCAACAGGAATTAGCATTCTTAACCGGTTTACGTATTACCGGAATTGACGATGTGGGGCTGGTAAATAACATCACCAAAATTATTTCCAGCGACTTTAAAGTAAATATCCGCTCCATTACCATAGATAGCTACGAAGGCATATTTAATGGCTCCATTATGGTTTTTGTAAACGATACCAAGCATCTGGATAACCTGATTTCGAAACTCAAAGAGGTAAATGGAGTAACCTCAGTAAACCGTTTTGATTCTCAGAGCGATATCATAAATAAAGCTTCCTGAGAAATTCTAAGGTTATTCTTAATTTTTTGGATAAATTTGACCGTTAACAATCCAATATGTCTGTACAAGAAACCATGACGATGGTTAAAAAGATTTTTGAGACTCATCTCGAAAATAAAAGCCTGCGCAAAACTCCGGAGCGTTTTGCCATACTCGAAGAGATCTATTCCAGAAATGATCATTTCGATGTGGAATCCTTGTATATCCACATGAAAAACAAGAAATACCGGGTTAGCAGGGCAACCGTTTACAATACTCTGGAATTATTAATTTCCTGCGATCTGGTTACCAAACATCAGTTTGGTAAAAACATGGCTCAGTTTGAAAAATCATATGGCTATAAACAACATGACCATATTATCTGCATGGATTGCGGTAAAGTGGTCGAGTTCTGTGATCCGCGGATACAACAGATCCAGAGCATGATGGGCGACCTGCTTAAATTTGATATCAAGCATCATGCGCTTAACCTATATGGCAATTGCAGCCGGCTAAAAGAAGGACATTGCGATTCCTTTGCCGCTAAAAATTAAGCTATTGATTTTCACAAAACCCGTCGGTTAAAAACTAATCTTTAAACTTATTATCATAAATAATTAAACCAAATAATGGCTGTTGATGTATTGTTAGGCCTCCAATGGGGCGACGAAGGAAAAGGTAAAATTGTGGACGTGCTGAGCCCTGACTATGATCTGATTGCTCGCTTTCAAGGCGGCCCAAATGCTGGTCATACCCTGGAATTTAATAACCAGAAATTTGTATTGAATACTATTCCTTCCGGGATTTTTAATGACAAAGCCATGAACCTGATTGGCAATGGTGTGGTTATTGACCCTATTACCCTGAAACGTGAGCTGGATAATCTAAAAAAGAGCGGCTTTGATCCGGTAGCTCAAAAAAAGCTGGCTATTGCCCGTAAAGCTCATTTAATATTGCCTACCCATCAATTATTGGATGCCGCTTCAGAAACTAACATGGGCGCCAATAAAATTGGATCTACCTTAAAAGGCATTGGCCCTGCTTACATGGACAAAACCGGCCGGAACGGTTTAAGGGTGGGCGATACCACGCTACCCGATTTCCGCCAGCGCTATGAACGTTTAGTAACCAAACATAAATCCATCTTATCGCACTATGGCGAGATTCCGGATTTCTCTGAGAGAGAAGCTGCTTTCTTTGAGGCAATAGAACTTCTTAAAACCATCCCTCAGGTAGATAGCGAACATTTCGTTAATCAATACCTGCGTGAAGGAAAAACTATTTTAGCCGAAGGTGCACAAGGAACTTTACTGGATATTGATTTCGGTTCTTATCCCTTTGTAACTTCCTCCAATACTACTTCGGCCGGCGCCTGTACCGGTTTAGGAGTAGCTCCTAAAAATATTGGCCAGGTAATCGGCATTTTCAAAGCTTACTGCACCCGCGTTGGAAGCGGCCCCTTCCCTACCGAACTAGAAAACGAAACCGGCGAAAAACTGCGTCAAATGGGTCATGAATTTGGCGCCACCACCGGACGCCCGCGTCGTTGTGGTTGGATTGACCTGCCGGCTTTAAAATATGCCATTACCTTAAATGGAGTATCAGAGCTGGTAATGACCAAAGCCGATGTTTTGAGCGGCTTTGAAACCATTTATGCCTGCACTCATTATAAATATAATGGCCAGATTATTGATTACATGCCTTACGATATCAATGCGGTTAAGGCTGAGCCAATCTTAGAAGCTATTCCGGGTTGGAGCGAAGACTTGACCGGCATTCGCAGCAAAGAAGAGATTCCTCAAAAACTGCAAAATTATATTGACTATCTGGAAAAATACCTGGAGGTACCTGTAAAATACCTTTCTGTAGGACCAGATAGAGTACAGACCTTAACGCTATGTTAATTTATAGTCCCAGGGGACTAAAAACTCTTATTTGTACTCACTGAGCGTCATGGTGAGCTTGTCGAACCATAGAGCGAACACAATTTCGCATCCTTGGCATTCACACTTCGACAAGCTCAGTGTGACGGTTCCTCGCTCTGTAGTACAGCTAAAGTTTTTAGTCCCTTTGGCTTAACTCAATAAGCAATCCCTACCTGTGCAAACCCAAACCTTCCCAATCAACAATCCGGAGCAATTTAAAACCCAGGCGCTGTATTGGGCCAATGCTTTCGATACAGCCTGTTATTTTGATTCCAACCAGTATAATACCGATGCTTATTCAGCCTTTGATGTGGTTGTTGCCGCGGGTGTTCAACGGGAAATAAGCTGCCCGGCCGCTCAGGCTTTTGATGAGCTGGACAAATTTTTGGAAGGGAATAGCACTTACATTCCGGGATTCTTATCATACGACCTGAAAAACGAAACGGAAAAACTGGAATCCAACAACCCGGATCAATTAGATTTTCCGGATCTGTACTTTTTCGCACCTCAACATCTCATTATAATACGCGGTAATGAGGCAAGTATCAGCTCCAAAGATGTTAAATGGGTATGGGAAACCATTCAGCAAACAGAAATTAATCCGGTTTCAAAAACCAATTTTAACGGCCGGGTACAAAATCGCGTTAGCAAAAAAGATTACATTGATACCGTGCAGCAAATTCAACAAAATATACGCCAAGGCGATATTTATGAAATGAATTTCTGTCAGGAATTTTATGCCGAGCATTTCCGGATTGATCCTTTAGGCATTTTCAGCGAGCTAAACCGGGTTTCACCTACGCCTTTTTCCAGCTTTTTTAAACATAATCAGCAATACATCTTATCGGCAACCCCCGAACGTTTTCTAAGCAAAAGGGGCCAAAAGCTGATCTCGCAACCCATTAAAGGAACAGCAAAGCGTCAAAACGATTTAGCGAAGGATGAAAAAGCTAAAAAAGATCTTTTATACAGCGAAAAAGAGCGTTCAGAAAATGTAATGATTGTTGATCTGGTACGCAATGATCTGACCAAAAGCGCCCAGCCAGGATCCGTTCAGGTGGAGGAACTTTTTGGGATTTACACTTTCCAGCAAGTCCATCAAATGATTTCTACTGTAGTATGTCAGGCCAGGGAAGATTTGACTAATCCGCAGATCATCAAAAACACATTTCCCATGGGTTCCATGACCGGGGCGCCAAAAATCCGTGCCATGGAACTGATTGAGAAATATGAACGCAGCAAACGGGGAATTTATTCAGGAGCCCTAGGTTATTTTTCTCCTACCGGCGATTTTGATTTCAATGTCGTTATCCGGACCATCCTTTATAACGACCAAAACCAATATCTTTCTTTTCATGTAGGCAGCGCCATTACCATAGATTCTGTTCCCGAGCTGGAATACCAGGAATGTCTTTTAAAAGCCGAAGCTATTTTCTCAGTACTGAAAAGATAATTTCCCTTACTTCCCGGTATAATACTTCATCGCTTCGGGCAAATCTTTCTTAATTTGGGTAATGCGGGTAGCATCGCTAGGGTGCGTGCTTAAAAATTCAGGAGGACCACCGCCTTGTTTAGCAGCCATCATTCTTTGCCAAAACAGCACCGCGTTATTGGGATTATAGCCGGCCATAGCCATGAATATCAGACCCATCCTATCGGCTTCAGACTCCTGTTTACGTGAATACTTTAATAAAGCAAGCTGTCCACCAAGGCCATATAGCTGGCCCAAAACCTGTTGAGTAGCCTGAGAACTACCAGATGATGCCACGCCAACCACGCCGCCACCCAATTGAGCTGCTACCATTTGAGAATAGCGTTCGGCAGCATGATGAGCAATAGCATGCGCAATTTCATGTCCCATTACCGTGGCCAAACCTGCATCATCCCTGGTTACGGGTAAAATACCGGTATAAACCGCTACTTTTCCACCCGGCATACACCAGGCATTAATATCCTTGCTATCAACCAGATTAAACTCGTATTTATAATTATACTGGTCGCCATAACCGTTGGACTGCATATAGCTGTTAATGGCGTTGGCAATACGGGCACCTACCGCTTTAATTCGCTGGGCATCTGCCGTGTTAGTAATAACTTTTGTTTTAGGATCGTGTAAAAAATCGCGGTAGGCGGTTACAGCCTGATCTTGAATAGCCTTATCGTCTACCAGACTAAGCTGACTTCTTCCGGTTAAAGGCACCTTGGCACATGAAAAGAGCATGGCCGATACAACCAACAGGGATAAAAATTTTAACGTCTTCATGGGAATAAATTTTGTTTTTAGACTTACAATGGCTTTATGTTCTAGTATAGAATGCCGCTGAAAACAAAATTGTTACTCCAATAAATTATTAAACCTTCTTTTTCTTAAACAGATGCACCTTAGATTCCTTACCTTTTAATAAGCGTTCGATGTTTTTTTGATGAGTAACCAGAATGAGTACACAAATACACATTCCGTATAATACCACCGAACGGATGGGCGACTGAAAAACAAATATGATACTGAGTGGAAAAGTAAAACCGGCTGAAATAGAGCTTAGAGAAACATATTTGGTAATTAGCAGTACAGTTACAAATACAAGAACACAAAGCATTGCTGCCATAAAGTGTACTGCTAATATCATTCCAAATAATGTAGCTATCCCTTTTCCGCCTCTAAAACCGGCAAAAACAGGAAATAAATGTCCCATAACGGCGGTTATGCCCAAGGCCAATTGGTAATTGGCAAACTGTACAGAATTATGTGGGCCGGTAACCGAAAGGCCAATCAAAAAAACCAGATTAGTAGCAGTATACCCTTTCAAAATATCCAGAATCATCACAGCAATACCTGCTTTTTTCCCTAACACCCTAAACGTGTTGGTAGCGCCGGCATTTCCGCTTCCATACTCTCGTACATCAATACCATAGAAAGCCTGGCCAATCCAAACAGCCGTTGGAATGGAGCCAAAAAGGTATGCCGCAAGCAATGCGGTAATCGAATAAATGGATATCATTAGGGTACAATATTACTAAAAAGCAAAAGCCTAAAAGCGTAAAATTTGCTTTATAATTATTCTTTTATAGCTTTTAAACTCATGTCCAGGCTTTTAACCGAATGGGTAAGCATCCCCATAGAAACAAAATCTACCCCACAATTTGCATAGTCCAGCACATTTTCTTCCGTTATTCCACCAGATGCCTCAGTAATATATTTTCCGTTGATAAATTTGATGGCTTCTTTTAATTGTTCAAAGCTAAAATTGTCTAACAAAATGCGGTCAACACCCTCTGTTTGCATTACTTCTTTAATTTCAGCTAAGTTTCGCACCTCCACCTCAATAGGTATTTTGAGGGCTTTTTCATCCAGATATTGCCGGGCGGCATTAATGGCTTTGGCAATTCCTCCGGCATAATCCACATGATTATCCTTTATCAGGATCATATCATATAAGCCAAACCGGTGATTTTCGCCACCGCCAATTTTCACAGCTAACTTCTCCAGGTAGCGTAAACCCGGCGTAGTTTTGCGGGTATCTAAAACCCGGGTATGAGTATCTTTTAACAACTGAACCACATGGTGGGTGGTGCTGGCTATTCCGCTCATACGCTGCATGGTATTTAACACCAAACGTTCGGCCACCAAAATAGAATGGATGCTACCAGAAACATAAAATGCAATATCGCCATTTCTTACCTGGGTACCATCTTCCAGTAAAACCTCCAATTTTAATTTAGGATCTATATAATGGAAAATTTCTTTAGCCACAGCAATGCCGGCCAATATTCCTTCATCCTTAATTAATAGCTGAGCTTCGCCCTGTTTCCCTTCCGGGATAGTAGAAAGAGAAGTATGATCACCCTCGCCCACATCTTCCATTAGGGCTTGTTGGATAAAATCTTTTATGAGTTTCTTATTTAAATTCATGAGCTTTATGAGCCCAAAAATAAGAATAGTTCTGCACAGAAGGTTACTCTTTGTTGAAATCGATGCGCATATCGGTAATCAGAAAGCGCCCTCCGGTATCTTTTAAAGAGAAGTTAACACGAAATGTTCCAGTGGTAGTGTTCAATTGTACTACTGCAAAATGGTAGTTAGGATTAGAATCCAGACGACGAATAATTTTGGTTGATACCGGTTGATGTTTTGCAAAAAAGTCTTTTAAAATTAGCTCGGCCTGTACTTTAGAATATACATTTTCCTCCGACAAGATTGTCAATTCTACTGTCGATGCCAGATTTTTAGAAATTTCCCTGGTATTTGCCGTTTTAAGATATCCGGTTATATTATTAACAATATCCTGGTGGACCGTGGGTACTTGAAAACCGACAAAAAGTAGAAAAAAGGGAACGGCAAGTAAAAGTTTAGTTCTCATAATTATACACAGTGGAGCCAAAAGTATGCCATCCTATTCAAATATACATCCTATTTCGGGCAACAGATGTATATTTGTAGATAATGAATAAAAAAACAGTACTTCTGATTTTAGATGGCTGGGGTTATGGAAACCGCGGCCAGTCTGATGCAATAAGCCAGGCAAATACCCCTTATTTCGATTCTTTACTTTCTAAATACCCCCATTCCATGTTGGAAGCTTCTGGTGAAGCCGTGGGGTTACCCCAAGGCCAAATGGGAAATTCTGAAGTTGGCCACATGAATTTAGGAGCCGGCCGGGTAGTTTTTCAGGAATTAGGTCGCATTAATCAGGCACTAAAAGAAAATATTTTCCCAACGCATCCGGTGCTTACTGAGGCATTTACTTATGCCCGTCAAAACAATAAACAAGTTCATTTAATTGGTTTGGTATCCAATGGCGGAGTACACTCCCACATCAGCCATTTAAAAGCTTTATGCGATGCCGCCCAGAAAAATCAGGTCCAGGATGTTTTTGTTCATGCATTCCTGGATGGCCGGGACACCGACCCAAATTCTGGCCTGGGTTTTATCCAGGATTTGGAAAAGCATCTGAGCCATTCTGCCGGCACTTTGGCATCTGCCATTGGTCGTTATTATGCCATGGACAGAGATAACCGCTGGGAACGTGTTCAAAAAGCGTACAACCTAATGGTAAAAGGCCAGGGCGCCCCTACTCAAAATATAGCCCAGTCCATTCAAAATTCTTATCAGGATGGCATTACAGATGAGTTTATGCTGCCCATGATTAAAGTAAATGATCAGGATGAGCCCATCACTACCATTCAGGAAGGCGATGTGGTGATCTGTTTTAATTTCCGGACAGACCGCGGGCGGGAAATCACCATGGCCCTAACTCAAAAAGCTTTCCCCGAATATCAAATGCAGCCTTTAAACCTGCATTATATCACCATGACCAGCTATGACGATACTTTTAAAAACGTTCAGGTTATTTTTACCAAAGACGATTTGAGTCATACCCTGGGCGAAATACTGGAAAGCCAGCAAAAAAATCAGATCCGCATTGCCGAAACTGAAAAATACCCACACGTTACCTTTTTCTTTTCCGGAGGACGGGAGAAAGAGTTTGCAGGAGAAAAACGCATCCTGATACCTTCGCCCAAAGTGGCTACCTACGATTTAAAACCCGAAATGAGTGCCCGTGAAATCACGGATGCTATTTGCCCCGAATTACAAAGCGGATGGGCTGATTTTGTATGTTTAAATTTTGCAAATCCGGATATGGTTGGCCATACCGGTGTTTTTGAGGCAGTGGTAAAAGCCGTAGAAACTGTGGATTCCTGTTTACAAAAAGTAGTGGAATGTGGCACCCAAAATGGCTATTCGTTTATTATTTTAGCCGATCATGGCAATGCCGATTTTATGATTAATGAAGATGGTTCGCCAAATACCGCCCATACTACCAATTTGGTTCCCTGCATTTTAATTGATCCGGATTTTCAATCCATCAAAAATGGAAAACTGGGCGATATAGCTCCTACTATTCTAACTTTAATGAATATTCCCGTTCCGCAAACCATGACCGGGCAAATATTAGTTTCCTAAATGAAATACACTTATTTATTCCTGATAAGCATTATTTTTTATTCCTGTACGGCGCCTTCGGTAAAACCGGCGGCGTCTTATATCGATCTAAAAAGTTTTTTTCAGAGTGAGGCGCAACGCTTAAGCAAGCTCAATAAGCCGGTAGAAAAAACAGTATCCCGAAATCAAGTTAGCCAGACTAAAAAACTGACCGGTATTGACTGGGCAAATGAATTGACCTTATTTACAGAATCTGATATTAACAAACCAGCCTGGCGAGACAGCTATAAAACCATCCACAAACCAGGCGAACTGATTTATTTAGCGCTGGACAGCAATTTACGCACCCGCAAAATCCGGATTAAAGAAAATGAAAATGGCCGGATTCAGGAGGTCGAAATTTTGAATTACACCAAAAATCAATTGTACAGTTCTAAAGAACACCTGATTTATATAACGGATTCCCTTTATCGTATTGATAAACAGCAACATGTTTTATTGCTTGGGGACAATCGTTATGAGATAAGCGGAAAAATTAAATTTTAGCAATCAGTTACTGGTTTATCAAAAACTCCTGCCTACTTATTTCAAATTCTGAAGATTTGTCTTAGCATTCTCTAAAAGAGCGCTTATATCTTTTCGGGCAGGATTAATATCCAACACCTTCTGAAAATCGACAATACAGGCCTTAAAGGCATCAGTAGCTTTAGTTTTATCGTAAACCTTAGAGGTTTTATCCGCTTTTAACAGACCATAATCCCGGTAGGCCAATGCCCGGTTTTGATATAGTTTTATATCTTCTCCATCTATTTGAATAGCGCTTGAGAAATCGCGGATGGCCGAAAGTAACAACTTTTCACGTTCCGGAATAGGCAGAGTTTTAGTTTCCATGGCCATTACATTACGGGCTTTGCCACGATAATAATAGGCGCTGTTTTCAGTAGGTCTTAAAGAAATTAAACGACTTAAGGTATTAATGGCCTGCTTGTAATCAGAAGCATGATAATAAGAATAACCCAGCATATACAAGGTATTCACATTATTAGAATCTGCAGCAATAGCCTTTTCCAAATTCAATACGGCCAATTTAAAATCGCCATCTATTAATGCCTTTTGCCCTAATTTTTGATAAGCATTTTGGGCCTGGACCACGCCCCCAAGAAGAAGAAAACATAACAAACCTGTAATTGATCTCATTGGATAAATGGAATGTAACAACATTAATATCGATTTATTAACGGTGTGAAATTAGTATTATTTCCAATTGTACTACTTTTAGTCTTGTTTTTTCGGCAAAAGACAAAAATATGAACAAAAATTATTCCGATTTTATTTTTAGCACCCCAGAGAAATGGGGTTGTGCATTAGAAAAATCATTCGTAAAATAAATACAAGGGCAAGAATTCAGCCCTTTTGGCGCATCTAAAACTTTAGTCCGGCCAAACTACGAACAATTAAACATTCTGAGGGCAATTGGCACAAGCCTTGCACCTTGTAAATTCTTATCTAAGAATTAGGATAATAACCAATTGACTGCCATATTGACGTTTTATATAAATAAATGAGTAATTACGACACTTTTGATTTTAACCGGGCTTTACCCTTAATCAACGAAGACACCGAATTTTTCCCATTGATGTCTCAGGAAGATGAAGAGGAGATGAATAACGAGCAAACTCCGGAAACACTTTCTATTTTGCCTTTACGCAACACCGTATTATTTCCGGGAGTAGTTATTCCGATTACTGTTGGACGCGATAAATCGATCAAGCTAATAAAAGATGCTTACCGTGGCGACCGCGTAATTGGAGTAGTTTCTCAACGTGATGTGGCTATTGAGGATCCAACTTTTGATCAACTTAACCAGGTTGGAACCGTGGCCCTGATTATCAAAATGCTCCAAATGCCTGATGGAAATACTACCGTTATTATCCAGGGAAAACAGCGCTTCCGTTTAAATCAGGAAGTTCAAAGCGAGCCATATATCCGGGCAACCATCCAAAAATTTGAAGAGGTTAAACCTAAACTTGATAAAGAGTTTAAGGCCATTATGGCTTCTATCAAAGAAATGGCTATGCAAATTATCCAGCTTTCGCCAAATATTCCCAGCGAAGCGGGCATTGCCATCAAAAATATTGAGAGCCCATCGTTTTTGATCAATTTCATCTCTTCCAACATGAATGCCGATGTACCGGTAAAACAGCAAATGCTGGAAGTGGCCGATCTGCATGAACGTGCCAAAATGGTGATGGAGCATTTAACGGTAGAGCTCCAGATGCAGGAACTCAAAAATCAAATCCAGTCTAAAGTACGGATTGATTTAGACAAGCAACAACGGGACTATTTCCTGAACCAACAGCTTAAAACCATTCAGGAAGAATTAGGCGGAAATACTCCTGATCTGGAAATTGAAAACTTAAGGGAAAGAGCGGCCAAAAAGAAATGGACTCCGGAAGTACATGAACATTTCAATAAAGAAGTAGATAAAGCCGGACGTATGAATCCGGCGGCTGCCGATTATTCTGTTCAGATTAATTACCTGGAGCTATTGCTTGATCTGCCCTGGAATAGTTTTACAAAAGATAATTTTGACCTGAAACGAGCACAACGCATCCTAGACAAGGATCATTATGGTTTGGAAAAGGTTAAACAACGCATTATCGAATATCTGGCGGTTTTGAAGTTGAAACACAACATGAAGGCCCCAATTCTTTGTTTAGTGGGCCCTCCGGGTGTGGGAAAAACTTCTTTGGGTAAATCCATAGCCAAGGCCCTGGGCAGAAAATATGTGCGCATGGCCCTGGGCGGTATCCGCGATGAAGCCGAAATACGTGGCCACCGCAAAACTTATATTGGAGCTATGCCCGGTCGGATTATTCAATCCCTGAAAAAAGCGGGCGCTTCCAATCCGGTTTTTGTATTGGATGAGATTGATAAAGTAGGAAATGATTTTCGCGGAGATCCTTCTTCTGCCCTTTTGGAGGTTTTGGATCCTGAACAGAATAATGCTTTTAACGATCATTATGTGGAGGTAGATTATGATTTATCTAATGTGATGTTCATTGCCACAGCCAACACTTTAAGCTCTATTCAACCGGCCTTACTTGACCGCATGGAGATTATTGAGGTAAACGGCTATACCATTGAAGAAAAAATTGAAATAGCCAAACAACACCTGCTGCCTAAACAAAGGGAGCAACATGGCTTAAAATCTAAAGATGTCAGCCTGAAACCTTCTATTATTGAGAAAGTAATTGAAGATTATACCCGCGAATCGGGCGTAAGGGGGCTGGAGAAAAAAATAGGCTCGTTGGTACGGGGTATTGCCACCAAAGTGGCCATGGAAGAAGAATTTAACCCTGCCCTGAACAAAGCCGATGTGGAAAGAATTTTAGGTGCCCCTATATACGATAAAGATTTATACGAAGGCAATGAAGTAGCCGGCGTAGTTACCGGCCTGGCCTGGACCCAGGTAGGCGGCGATATCCTGTTTATCGAGGCCAGCCTAAGTCCTGGAAAAGGTAAATTATCTATAACCGGAAATCTGGGCGATGTTATGAAAGAATCGGCCAGCATAGCCATGGCTTATTTAAGAGCACATGCTGCCGAGTTTAACATTGATTATCGCATATTTGATCAATGGGACGTACATATTCACGTGCCTGCCGGTGCAACGCCTAAAGATGGCCCATCTGCGGGTATTACCATGCTTACAGCTTTAACTTCGGCTTTTACACAACGTCAGGTAAAACCACATCTGGCCATGACCGGAGAAATTACCCTGCGTGGCAAAGTACTACCCGTTGGAGGTATTAAAGAAAAAATACTGGCCGCTAAACGGGCTAATATTAAAGACATCATCCTATCCACCTCTAACAAAAAGGATATTCTGGAGATCAGAGAAAGTTATATTACCGATCTGAACTTCCATTATGTTAGCAGTATGAACGAGGTAGTTGAGCTGGCCTTGTCTAAAGATAAAGTAAAAGGAGCTCTTGATATAAGCGTTAAGGAACCTTCAACAGCAGTATTAAACTAAATAATTTTCAAAACGCCTTCGGGCGTTTTTTTTATGACCTGTGCTTTTTTATCTTCATATTGTACCGCAGTAAATCAATCAAAATCAAGCTCTTAAAAACTAAATGAGAATACGCATATATATTTTGGTTTTATTAAGCATGTGTTACTCCGGGTTAACGGCACAAACTGCTTACAAAAACGAGTTTGGTTTCCGCAACGATAATGATGCCTACCTGGCTTATGGGCAAGACCAGTATTACACCAACGGACTGTTTATTTATTTCCGCCAGGCTATGAACCAGAGTAAGCATGGCCAAACTATAAACAAACAGATTTGGGAAGTAGAAGCAGGGCAAAAAATGTACAACCCCTTTACGGGTAATGTGCCTAAAATTTCACAAATAGACCGACCTTTTGCCGCCTATTTATATGCCGGAGCCAGCTTAAGCAGATTCTACAATTCAGAAAACAGCCTTAAAGTAAGTCTCCAGGTTGGTACCATTGGCCCCAGGGCCTTAGGTAAAGAAGCACAGGAACTTATTCATAGAATTGGAGGCTTTTATAAAATAAAGGGTTGGGAAACTCAGATAAAAAACGAAATCGGGATCAATTCCATACTAGAATACAATCATTTTTTATCCCGAAGCTCTTCACAAAAAACTGATTTCTCATTAACAGGAGCCGCTAATTTGGGGAACACTTTTGCCGGAGCCAGCCTTGGTATTTTATTCCGTATCGGTGATATAAACCAGATGTTTAATTCGGCCAGTACCAATAGCAGCATTTCAAACAATAGCACAACAGCTCCCCTAGTGGATAGAGAATTCTTCTTTTTTGCCAAACCTTCCTTAAACTTTATAGCTTATAATGCTACTATACAGGGTGGGATGTTTCAGAAAGAAAAAGAGGTAGTTACTTTTGATATTCATCCTTGGGTTTTTAGCCAGGAGTTAGGCCTGAAATATTCTAAAAAAAGATGGACCGCCGATTTTTCAATCATTTTTAAATCCCGCGAGGTAAAAAGCTGGGCTAAAGCCAATCAATATGGCTCTTTAGGCTTATGCTATCGATTTAATTAACTTCTGTAACACTACCCCGCAAACAAATCCACGTTTCCGCCAATAAACAATCTTGGAGAATTTGCCAGCTCCTATTACCTTTGTTCCCCGATGGACAAAAATATTGTAGTAGCTATAGATGGCTACTCCTCCTGCGGGAAAAGCACCCTGGCAAAAGCACTAGCAAAGAAATTGCATTTTATTTATATAGATAGCGGCGCCATGTACCGGGCCGTAACCTTATATTTTCTACGCCACAATATCGATCTACAAGATGAAGTCGCGGTAGCAAACGCCTTAAGCGAAATTCATCTGAATTTTCATTCCCGCGATTATCAAACCCATATTACTCTAAATGGCGAAGAGGTTTCTGAAGAAATCAGGCAAATGCGGGTTTCCGAAAACGTAAGTGAAGTAAGCGCCTTGAAAATAGTGCGCAAGGAAATGGTAAAGCAACAACAACGGATGGGCGCTTCCAAAAACATTGTGATGGATGGCCGTGATATCTGCACCACCGTATTCCCCCTTGCTCAGGTAAAAATTTTCATGACCGCCGATCCTAACATCCGGGCGCAAAGACGTTTTAAAGAACTAAAAGCCAAAGGCGAAAATATTACTCTGGAAGAGGTTTTTGAAAACCTGGCTCATCGCGATTATTTAGATACTACCCGCAAAGAAAGTCCTTTAACCCGGGCTAAAGACGCCATTGTTTTAGATAATACCACCCTAAACCAAGAGCAACAACTAGAATTTGCCTTAGAACGGGTAATACCCTTTTTATACAATCCTGCGTAGTCTAACCTTGTTGGGGCTGACCTATGTGTCAGCCCCCGCACATAAAAGGGTTGACACATAGGTCAACCCCAACAAACATTATCCAAGATTGGGACCGATATCTCTAAAGCCAAGTTTATGTTGATAATACGTAATCAGGGCAATTAGCCTTGAGAAAATAATTTCTGATTTAAACAGAAGGATGTAATTTCAACCAACCACCCAAAATTATCTTTATCAACCTTTGCTTTCTAATTTCTTAACAGATCGAAACATGGTTTCTTTCATGATTGCTCACGCATTTCATCAAAAGAGGTGTACATCTGTTCATCAAAAGGTTTATCAAAAGTACTTTTCTGCTTAGTAGAGCCAGTTTTAATGGCATTTACGACTTCATGTGGCCGCAAGTTTCTATCTGCAATCCGGGCGTGAATTTCATCCTCTTGTACACGCTTTAAATGGATTTTGCTATTCAAATTTGCCATAATACTTAATTTAGGTTTATTGGATAACAGCCCTCCAGAGCTAAATGTTTATGGCTATAAGCAAAAGCATCTTAGTATCAGTAAATAATGCAGAAAAATGTTTTCAAAAAACAATGGATTTATCTACATTTGCAGTCCGATTTAAATCGGAACAAAGGAGATAATTAATTAATGGCCAAAAAACTAGAAGCTACTAAGGAGTTAAAAGCTAAAGAAGCTGAACTTCAAAGCGAAGAAACCACTAAGGTTAAAAAAGAAAACATTGAATCAGAAGCTGATGCAACGTTTATCAATGAGATCAAATCTAAAACCATGATCACACCTTCCGGCGATTTTGACTGGGATGCGGATGACAAAGGATTTGGTAATTACAGCGACGATGAGCGCCAAAAGCTTGAGGCTCTGTACGCCGGTACGTTCAACTCTATTAACAAAGGAGAGATCATTTCCGGTACTGTTGTTTCTATTAACAACAAAGATGTGGTATTGAACATTGGATTCAAATCTGATGGCTTAGTATCTTTATCTGAATTCCGTGACACCCCGGATCTGAAAGTGGGTGATACCGTAGATGTATTTGTAGAATCGCAGGAAGATGCTAACGGACAGTTAGTATTATCCCGCAAACGTGCAAAAACTCAACGTTCATGGGAAACTATCAATGAAGCATTAGATCAGGACAAAATTATTACCGGTTATGTAAAGAGCCGTACTAAAGGTGGTCTGATTGTAGATATTATGGGCGTAGAAGCCTTCTTGCCAGGATCGCAAATTGACATTAAGCCAATCCGCGATTACGATATTTATGTAGGCAAGACCATGGAATTCAAAGTTGTTAAAATAAACCACGAGTTTAAAAACGTAGTGGTATCGCACAAAGTGCTGATTGAAGACGACCTGGAAAACCAAAAAACTGAGATCGTGGCCAAACTTGAAAAAGGCCAGGTATTAGAAGGTACCGTTAAAAACATCACTGATTTCGGTGTATTCATCGACTTAGGTGGCGTAGACGGTCTATTACACATCACTGATATTTCATGGGGCCGTATCGAGCATCCACGTGAAGTATTAACCCTGGATCAGAAGATCAACGTGGTTGTTTTAGACTTTGATGATGAGAAAAAACGCATCGCTTTAGGTTTAAAACAATTAACTCCACATCCTTGGGAAGCTTTAGATACCACTCTGGAAGTTGGCTCTAAAGTAAAAGGCAAAATTGTTACTGTTGCTGATTATGGCGCTTTCTTGGAAATCACTCCAGGAGTAGAAGGCTTAATCCACGTTTCAGAAATGTCTTGGTCTCAAAACCTGCGCAACCCTCAGGACTTCCTGAAAGTAGGTGACGAAGTAGAAGCACAGATCTTAACTTTAGACCGTTCAGAACGCAAAATGAGCTTAGGTATTAAGCAATTAATGCCAGATCCATGGAAAAACATCGGCGAGCGCTACCCAGTAGGAAGCAAACACAAAGCCGTTGTTAAAAACATGACTAACTTTGGTGTGTTTGTGGAAATTGAAGAAGGAATTGATGGTTTAATCCACATTTCTGACTTATCCTGGTCTAAAAAAATCAACCATCCAAATGAATTCACTAAAGTAGGTGAAGAATTAGATGTAGTTGTTTTAGAACTGGATGAAGCTAACCGCAAACTGAGCTTAGGCCATAAACAATTAGAAGAAAACCCTTGGGATACTTTTGAAACTATCTTCACTTTAGACTCTGTTCATGAAGGTACTGTATTAAAAGTAACTGATAAAGGAGCTATTATAGCTTTACCATACGGTGTAGAAGGATTTGCTCCTACTAAACACATGGCTAAAGAAGATGGTACTTCTGTAAAAGCTGAAGAAGCTGCTGAGTTCAAAATCATTGAGTTCAACAAAGATTCTAAACGTATCGTGGTTTCTCATGCCCGTATCTGGGAAGAGGCAAAAGCCGAAGAGCGTAAAGAAGAGCAAAATCAGAAAAAGAAAGACGCAAAAGCTACTACCAGTGCTGTTAAAAAAGTAAAAGAATCAGTTGAAAAATCTACTTTAGGAGATTTAGATGTACTGGCTCAATTGAAACAGCAAATGGAAGGTGCTGAAAGCAAAGCCAAGAAAGCAAAAGATGCTGAAGGCGAAGAATCAGCAGAATAATTTCTTTTGATAATTATATCAAGCCTCTCCGGAAATTCCGGAGAGGCTTTTTTTATGTTCTTATTTTCAGATTGATATGAAATCATTAAACCGTATAATTTGTATTTTTGTGTACCAAAAGGTGTAATAAAATGGCAATTGTAGAAGTAACAAGCAGACAATTCAGGGAAAACCAAAAGAGTTTTTTTGAACTGGCCGACAAAGGAGAGAAAGTGGTCATTAAAAGAGGTAAGAAACAAGCTTATGTTTTGACTCCTATAGCCAGCGAAGATTTATCCTTCTCCCCAGAAATGATTGAACGAATTAAAAAATCTATTCAGGATATTAAAGAGGGAAAAGGAATCACGATAAATACTGAGGAGGAGCTTGACCAATATTTCGAAAACCTTTAAATGTATAAAGTTACGATCTCGCCCGAAGCTGACGAAGACCTAAAAAAGCTTAAACGATTTGAACCCTCAGCGTTTAAAAAAGCACAATTACTCATCTAAGAGTTGGCTATGCATCCAAGGGAAGGTACCGAAAAACCTCAATTAAAAAAACATGGCCTCTCAGGCTTATATAGCCGTAGAATTACACAGAAACACCGCCTATTATATTCCATAGATGATGAGAAAATAACTATTCTGATCATCTCCGTCAGGGGACATTATGGCGATAAGTGAAAACTTTCATCCATACCCCCTTCCCCCAGTCTTTTCAAATTGAACAAGCCAGAATCAAAAAAATTTCTATTTTTGCTCAAACCTAAAAGAGATGCAGAACCTCACTTTGCTTGATGGTCAGAAATTTCAGATCACCATTCAGCGTCTTTGCCATCAACTAATAGAGAACCATAACGATTTTTCTGATTCCGTTATCCTGGGTATCCAGCCTCGGGGCATATTTTTAGGCCGCCGCATTGCAGAAGAACTTCAAAAAATTCTTCCTTCTGCCAATATCTTACTGGGCAATTTAGACATTACTTTTTTCAGAGACGATTTTAGGCGAAAAGACGGCTTATTATTGCCTAGCAGCACGGAAATAGATTTTATTATTGAGGATAAAAAAGTGATCCTGGTAGATGATGTTTTATGGACCGGCCGTACCATCCGGGCCGCTTTGGATGCCATCCAGGCCTTTGGACGCCCTAAAAAAGTAGAACTACTAACCCTGGTTGACCGTCGTTATGCCCGCCATTTGCCCATTGAGGCCGATTATATTGGCATCACGGTAGATACCATCAACTCGCAAAAAGTAGTTGTAAGTTGGAAAGAAACTGAAGGAGAAGATAAAGTTACCTTATTATCAGAAAAATAATGCCCGAACAAGCCCCACAACTTAGCACCCGGCATCTTCTGGGAATAAAAGATTTAACCCAACAAGATATTCAACTCATTTTTGAAACGGCCGATACGTTTAAAGATGTTTTAAACCGCCCCATCAAAAAAGTACCTTCCCTACGGGATATTACCATTGCCAATATTTTTTTTGAAAATTCTACCCGCACCAAGCTCTCTTTTGAGTTGGCCGAAAAAAGACTCTCTGCCGATATCATCAATTTTGCGGCCTCCTCTTCTTCGGTAAGCAAGGGCGAAACGCTGATTGATACCGTCAACAATATTTTGGCCATGAAAGTGGATATGGTGGTTATGCGGCATCCTTATCCAGGAGCCGGGGTATTTTTAAGCAAGCATATCCAGGCCCAGATTATCAATGCCGGCGATGGCGCTCATGAACATCCAACCCAGGCACTGCTCGATGCTTTTTCTATCCGGCAGAAATATGGTGATGTGGCCGGTAAAAAAGTAGCCATTATTGGCGATATTTTACATTCCAGGGTTGCACTATCCAACATTCTCTGTCTTCAAAAATTAGGCGCCGAAGTAATGGTTTGCGGCCCCAGCACCCTGATACCTAAATACATTGATTCTTTAGGCGTAAAAGTAGAACATAATCTACTAAAAGCCTTAAACTGGTGTGATGTAGCCAATATGCTGCGCATCCAACTGGAGCGTCAGGATATTAAGTACTTCCCTTCTTTACGGGAATACACCATGATGTATGGCTTAAACAAGCAAATACTGAATTCTTTAGACAAAGAAATTATAGTAATGCATCCCGGTCCCATTAATCGTGGCGTAGAAATTACCAGCGATGTGGCCGATAGCAAACAATCCATTATTCTAGAACAGGTAGAAAATGGGGTTGCCATCCGCATGGCGGTTTTATATTTGCTGGCCAATCAGCGGCAATAATTCCCCAAAAATCCCGGGAAGGTAAAAAGTTGTTAAAAAGCAATCAAAAAATACAAGTTTGCCGTACAAAATACCATATTTGTATTTCAGCACTTAATCTCCTGTTTTCCAACAGGTGTTGATTTCTAATGCTGATCTCCCTTATAAGCTTTTAGTTTTTTTAACGTTTATCTGTTTTTGCTTACTTATGTTCAAAAAATACTCTTACTTAACCTTAGCTCTTTCCTTATTTATAGCGCCGGCTGTTGCCCAGCAAACGGCCTGGTTTGATTTGAACCAACATTATAGAAATGGTTTAGAATTGTTGGAAAGAAAAAAATATGCCGCGGCTGCAGAACAGTTTAGCCGGATAGAACAAATCAACGTTCAGCCTTCTTCAGTTCCTCAAAATGCGAAAGATATCAGCCTGTTGAAGGAAAATGCAAAATATTACCAGGCTTTATGCGCCCTGGAGCTTTCTAATCAGAATGCGGAAAGCTTGTTTTTAAAATTTATTGCCGAGCATCCGGTAAGTCATAACACCCGGATGGCCTATTACCAGGTAGGACGCTCCTATTTTGCGCAAAAAAACTATCCTAAAGCTATTGAGTGGTTACAAAAATTAGATGCCAATTCTTTATCGGCCACCGAAAGTGCTGATTATCGTTTTAAATTGGCCTACGCCTATTTTTCAACCAAAGACTATCGGAATGCCGAGCCTTTGTTTGGAAAGCTCAAAGACGAGAATCAGCCTAATAAAGAGGCTTCGATCTATTATTTTGCCTATATCAGCTACCTAAATCAAAATTACAAAACCGCTTTACGCGAATTTGAGCGTCTAAAAGGTTCTAAGAACTACGAAAACACGTATCCTTATTATATTTCTGCGCTTTATTTCCTGGATAAACGCTACGACGATGTCATTAGCTATACCACTCCGGCCCTGAAAACCATCGACCCACAATATCTGGCCGAGATGTACCGCATTCTAGGTGCCACTTATTTTGCCAAATCTGATTATAACAATGCCGGCGATTATTACAGACGTTTTCAGCAAAAAGACCAGGGCAAAACCCAAAACAATCAGGATAATTACCAGATTGGTTATACCTATTATAAGCTAAAAGATTATTCAAAAGCCATTGTAGAACTGGAAAAGCTAGAAACCCCGGATCAATATTACCAAAGCGGGATGATCGCCCTGGGCGAATCGTTCTTAAAAACCGGCAATAAACAATCTGCACGGAGCGCCTTTTTTAAAGCCTCCAGACTTAGTTTTGATAAGGCTTTACAGGAAGAAGGATTATTTAACTATGCCAAGCTTTCTTACGAACTGGAATTCCATCAGGTAGCTTTAGATGCCGCCCAGGAATTTATCAAAACCTATCCCCGCTCTGTGCGCATCGATGAGGGGAAGACCTTATTGGGCGAGATCTTATTGACCACCAAAAACTATAAAGATGCCATTGACATCCTGGAAAGCATCCCTAATAAAAATCAGAGTGCCAAAACTGCTTACCAGAAGGTAACTTATTACCGCGGACTGGAATTTTATAACGAACGGGCTTTCCAAAATGCTATTTCAGTATTTATGCGTTCCAACACCAGCGCAATAGATCCGGAGATTGAAGCTTTATCCACCTATTGGCTGGCCGAGGCCATGTTTGAAGTGCGTAAATACGGTGAATCTGTTGAGAACTTTGAGAAGTTCCTGCAGTTACCAGCCGCCCGCAAATCCGAGGTTTATAATTTTGCTAATTATGCCCTGGCTTATGCGGCTTTTGAACATGAAAATTACCAGAAGGCGGCTTATTATTTTACCCGTTTTATTCAAAGCAGTGAAAAAGACCGCAATACCATCAACGATGCGGTTATGCGTCTGGCCGATTCATATTTTGTGATGAAGGACTATGGAAATGCATTGGTTAACTACAATAAAATTATCGCTGCTAAAGTTTCTACCGAGGATTATGCGCTGTTTCAACGAGGAATGATCCAGGGTTTGCAGGGACAGAACGATGCCAAAATTGCCACGCATCAATCTTTATTACAGCAGTTCCCCAATTCCAACTACGCCGATGATGCCGGTTTTGAAATTGCCTACACTTATTTTGTAAAAGGCGAGCACGAAAAATCAAAAAATGATTTGACCGCCTTGATTCAAAAATACCCTCGCAGCAGTTATGTACCGCGGGCCTTAGTAACCATTGGACTGGTGCAATACAACCAGGATCAGGATACTGAAGCCTTAGAAACCTTTAAACGGGTAGTGACTGAATATTCGACCACCGATGAGGCCAAGCAAGCTTTAGAATCCATCAAAAACATTTACCTGGACCGCTCTGATGCCAATGGCTTCCTGACTTATGCTAATACTACCAATATCGGCAATCTCAGCACCTCCGAGCAGGATAATATTACTTTCCAGGCGGCCAATAATGCCTTTTTAAAGGGTGATTACCAAGCCACTTTTGAAGCTGTACACGCTTATTTTGATAAATTTCCGAAAGCCATTCATGAGAAACAGGCTAAATTTATCCGAGCCGAAAGTTTGGTAAAACTGAATCGTCCGGATGAAGCTATCCCCGATTATGAATTTATTCTAAACGACTGGACCAGCGAATTTACAGAGCGGGCTCTGATCAGCATTTCTAAACTCTATCTTAAAGAGAAGAAGTATAATGAAGCCATTGTTCACTTGAAAAAGCTGGAAATTACGACAGAATACAAGGCTAATTACGCTTTTGCCCTGAATAATCTGCTGGAGTGTTACGCCAATATGCAAATGTTTGATGAAACTTTATTGTATGTAAATCTGATCCGCGAAAATGAGAAATCATCCAATGAGGAACTCTCCAAAGCCGGTTTATATGCCGGTAAGGCTTACCTGTTAAAAGGCGACACCGAAAAGGCGATGAAAGAATTTACTCAGGTAGTTGATAAAAGTCAGACTATTTCTGCAGCCGAAGCCAAATACAATATCGCTAACCTGCAATATCAAAAAGGTGATTTTAAAACATCTCAAAAAACAGCATTTGAGCTGGTCAACAAAATGCCTTCTTATGACTACTGGGTTGCTAAAAGCTTTATTTTATTAGCTGATAACTATGTAGCCTTGAAAGATACATTCCAGGCGAAAAGCACTTTGCAAAGTATTTTGGATAATTACGATAACAAAACCGACGATATTCTGCCAACTGCCAAAGAAAAACTTCAACAATTGAACAACAAGAAATAAGATATGAAACGATCATATATCAAATATTTTTCAGCTATCTGCCTGCTATCTTTTTCCGGAGCGGCGTGGGCGCAGGTAAGTAAAGACGATAAAAAACAAGAACCAGCTCGGGCTACCATGACCGAAGAAATTGAGGTGGTACGCCCCTATAAGCCCATTTTAGCCGAAGCTGTTAAAATTAGACGCAGCCCGGATTTAAACACGAACAAGCCTTTTAAACCGGTTCTAACTTATACCATTTTAGATAAAAAACTGGAACTTAACTCCAATATCAAAGAATTACAGGCTCAAAAACTGGCCGAAGAACAGGCTCCTACTCTTCAGGATAATTACCTGAAAATTGGCGCCGGCAACCTCAATACCGGTTTTGGAGAATTATATCTAAATACCGGCAAAGACGAAGCCATGCAAGCTGGCATGTACGTGAAGCATTTGTCGCAACAAGGAAGCCTGAACAAGCAGCAATTCTCTCACCAGCAAATTGCCGCCTTTGGCCGCAGTATTGGTAACCAGGTAACTCTGGCCGGGAAGCTAGGCTATGACCGTCGTTCTACTTATTTTTATGGGTTTAATCCAGTTCTGCCCCCAAGTGCAGCAGATCCGGATAAACAACGTTTTAACCTCTTAGAAGCCGAAGGTGAATTGATGAGTAATTATTCGGCTAATACCAATAAGTTCAATTATGCATTTAAAGCCAACGGATATTTGTTCAGCAATATCTTTGACGGTCGGGAGAACTCCATCTCCATAAGCGGACACCTGGCGCAAGCATTCGGAGAATTCCAATTGGGAGTAAATGCATCCACAGACTTTACCTCCTCCAAAGATTCCCTGTATGTTATAGGCAACCATATATTCCGGGCAAATCCACATGTAAAATATCAGGGAACAGGTTTTACTCTAAACTTAGGGCTTAATGTGGTACAGGAATTTGGTAAAACCAGCCGTTTAAATATTTTACCGGCCGTTTCTGCCGAATTTCCAATTGCGGAAGAATATGCCACTTTCTTTGCAGGTTTAAATGGCGATGTTTTAAAAACATCATTAAGAGATTTAACCAACGATAATCCCTACTTAAACAAAAATGTGGAGCTTAAAAATTCCATAGAAAAAATGAACTTTTACGGTGGTATTAAGGGAAATGCCGGCGCAGGTTTGGGATATAAGGTGATGGCTTATTACAAAACAATTCAGGATCTGCCCCTATTTGTAAACGATCCTTTCAAAATAAACCGCTTTAACATAATCTACGACAATGGCCAAAGCAAATTGCTGGGTTTTGAGGGAGAAATTACCGTAAAAGCTTCCGATGTATTGAATCTGAGCGGGAAAGCAGAAGCCATTAACTATGATATGGCCAGCGAGAAAGCAGCCTGGTTTAAACCTGGTTTTAAACTCTCAGCAAATGCCCGGGCAGCTATCAGTCCCAAAATTTCTTTAGACGCGGCCATTTTATATGGCGGAGCAAGCAAAGCCAAAACCTTTAATACTTTGCAAGAAATGCAGGTGGTAACGTTGAAAAGCTATGCCGATTTTAGTGCCGGAGCCGAATACCGCTTGAACAATAAACTGGGTATATATTTACGTGCCAATAATATTTTGGGAAATTCTTATCAGCAATACCTCTACTATTCCAAATTGGGATTGAACGTGGTAGGTGGCTTCAATTTCTCATTTTAATTAGTATTTGACGGTTTAAATTTATCAACTAACTTTACCCGAATGGATATTTCCCTTTTTATTGCGGAATTATTACACCAGCATGATGAGGTTAATGTTCCATTTCTGGGAACATTTTTCAGGCAACGTAAGCCAGGTTTTTATGACTCGATAAAGGGTGTATTTGTTCCGCCATCGCAACAATTATCTTTTAAAGTTGCTGATACTGAAACTACTTTGCTGGCAGATTACATCAGCCAATGCAAAAACATTTCAGTTTCATCGGCCAACTATTTTATAGACAAATACGTAAGTCAGGTTCAGGAATTGTTAGAAAAATCCGGCCGGGCGGAATTAACCCAGTTGGGAACTCTTAAAAAAAATCAGGGTCAATATGACCTTCAGCCTTTTGAGGAACCTGAGGAGGATAGTTTTTTTGGCTTAAAACCCATTGCCGAATTAAAAATAGAAACAGCTCCCCCGGCTCCCGTAGAACCGAAGCTCTCTGAAGTTTCATCCGTAAAGGAAGAAGCATTAGTACCCGAAACTGCGGAAACAGAAGTAATCGACTATGCCGCCCAAACACCGGTACGCCGCTCAAAAGGTAAATTCATTTATCTATTTTTGGGCTTGCTGATCTTGGCGGGAGGTTTAACTTACTTTTTATATCCGCAGGCATTTGAAACGGTATTAAACCAGATCAATAAACCTGCAGAACAGGCAAAACCATCGTTTGTGAAAGAAGAAGAGTCACAAACCCTAACCGATTCTCTGGCTATAGCCGATACCATTTATGATGCCTTGCAGAAACAGGGCTTTGAGATAGAAAAACCGCGGGATACCTTAGCAATATCCTCCAAAACTGAAACTCTTCATCAGCCGGAAAATATTACCTATGAAATTATTGTAGCGGCTTTTTCCAGACAAGATGAAGCCGAGGCTTACATCAAACACTTAAAATCAAAAGGCATTGATGCAAAAATTGTCACCGATATGCCTGGTTCAAAAATAAAGATTAGCTTAGGCACCTTTAAAGACGGAGCTGCCGCTGAGCGGGAATTAGCACGAATTCAAAACGACATAAACAAAGACGCCTGGATTGCCCGGGTTAAACCAAAAAACACAAATTAACACAATGCTTTTACAAGTAGATACCCTTACTCCCCTAACAGAATCTGCCGCAGCGGCAACACAAAAAGTTGAAGAACTACGTTTTATCGACCTGCTTTTTAAAGGCGGCTGGGTAATGATTCCCCTGGCTTTATTGGCCTTTATTGGCCTGGTTATTTTCGTAGAACGATATCTGACCGTGCGAAAAGCCTCTAAGGATGAATCCAATTTAATGCTTCAGGTAAAACAAAGTGTTATATCCGGAAAATTAGACTCGGCCTTAGCCATTTGCCGTAACAGCAACACCCCGCTGGGCCGAATGCTTCAAAAAGGCTTATTACGCATTGGTCGCCCTATCAAAGATATTGAAGGCGCCATTGAAAACGTAGGCAAGCTGGAAGTTTCCAAGCTGGAAAAAAACATTGGTATCCTGGGTATTATTGCCGGTATTGCTCCCATGCTAGGTTTCGTAGGAACCATTATCGGGGTAATTACCATTTTCCATGATGTTTCCATTAAAGGGATCATTGAAATTGGCACCATCTCCGGAGGTTTATACACCAAAATGATCACTTCGGCTACTGGTCTGATCATTGGTATTGTAGCTTATGTACTTTACCATATCCTGAATCTGATGGTAGAACGCATCATTCTGAAAATGGAAACCGATGCCATTGAGTTTATTGACCTGTTAGAAGAGCCCGGAAAATAATATGCTTTTTGAGCCGTAAACAATTATAAAAACGGCCAAACGAAAGCCTATAAAGAATATTTAGGATGAATTTAAGAAATCGAAAAAGAGGAACGGTAGAGGTAAATACATCGGCATTGAACGATATTATGTTCTTTCTGCTGTTGTTTTTCTTGCTGGCTTCGGCGGTAGCGAACCCCAACGTGGTAAAGCTATTTTTACCGCGTTCCAGCTCGGGACAAGCGGTTCCGCAGAAAACCATTAATGTATCTATTACCAAAGACCTGCAATATTTTGTAGAAAAGCAGGCTGTGCCTTATGACCAGCTCTATCAGCGCATAGAAGCATACCAGCAGGCATCACCTGATTTAACGATTATTCTCTATGCCGATCGTACGATTGCCATCGAAAACATCGTTGACTTAACAGATATCGCCAACAAATTAAAAGTAAAACTCGTTCTGGCTACCGAGACCAAAAAATGATCAATTACCACCAAGAAGAAAATAATTATCCTAAAGCCTTTGCTATTTCCACTGCGATTATGGCAGGCTTCCTGGCGCTTAGTTTTTTCATCATTGCCAGCCGGGCCACTCCTCCCGAAGAAGTGGGAACAGGCGGTATTATTGTAAACTACGGTACTTCTGATATTGGCATGGGCGATGATTATATGAGCGTAGATGAACCATCGGTGGCGCCTAATGCCAACCAAACGGCACCCGATAAAGTGGTTACCAATCCAACGCCAGTCCCCACTCCTTCATCTGAAGTAAGTGATAAATCTATTGTAACACAGAATGCCGAGGATGCTCCGGAAATAGTGACCAAAAAAGAGAAAAGTACCACCACGGCTCCTCCTACTGTGAGTTTACCGGCTAAAGAAAATAAGCCTGCGGTGAACCAAAATGCCTTATATAAAGGCAAGCAGAATGATGGAGTCGGCAAAGGCGACGGAACAGGCGATGCGCCCGGAAATCAGGGCAGCAAAGATGGCGACCCATTAGCGCCCAATTATGGCGAAGGAGGTTCCGGCTTTGGCAGCGTTAGCCTGACCCTGGCCAACCGTAAATTTGTAGACATCCCCCGGATTGAAGATCAGGGACAAAGTTCCGGAAAAATTGCTGTAGAGATCCGCGTAGATAAAAACGGCGAAGTGGTATTTGCCCGTGCCGGTGCCCGGGGTACTACCCTTTCTGATCTGGCTTTATGGCGCAAATGCGAATCTGCGGTATTAGGCGCCCGGCTTAACCGCTTAGAATCCGCCCCCGATGTACAGGTGGGTGTAGTGATGTTTAATTTCAAGGTAAAATAATATTTTTTTGAGGGTACCTAAAAACAGAATGGCTGACCGTCACGCTGAGCTTTTCGAAGCATGAATGCCAAGAAGTAGAAGCTTTTATTTGATTCTGCTACGCTTTATGGTTCGACAAGCTCACCATGACGCGGGAACGTTCCTGCATGTTTGCAGAACCGTCACCCTGAGCTAGTCAAAGGGTATAGCCCATAAGTGTGAATTTGATTTTTTTGAAAAGCAAGGTCTTTACCAATCGCTACCGATAGCCCCGCTATCCGCTGCAAGTTTTGCCCTTCGGGCAAAAGCTTTCCGCTACTATCGGGTTTAGAGGGCAGAGACAAGTTTTCTTGGCTCCCTTGTCAAGCTTTTTAATGAACAACATAACTTTTCGAATACCCGCTCTTTTTTATATGCAAACGCCTAAATTTGCTTGAAAATCCTGGTAAGAATTAAAACCATGTCCTCCAGTTCATACTCTGAAACCATTTCCTATTTATTTTCCAGGCTTCCCATGTTTACGCGTGTGGGAGAGTCGGCCTATAAAGCCAACCTGGATAATACTTTGCAGTTTTGCCAGCATTTGGGCAATCCGCAGCAACAGTTTAAAAGCATCCATATAGGGGGCACTAATGGCAAAGGCTCCACTTCGCATATGCTGGCAGCCATTCTTCAAACCGCGGGTTATAAAACCGGTTTATACACTTCTCCGCATCTGCGTGATTTCCGCGAGCGCATCCGTATCAACGGGGAAATGATCAGCGAAAAGGAAGTGGTTGCGTTTGTTCAGGAAAATAAAACGGAAATAGAGCGTATCCAGCCCTCCTTTTTTGAGGCTACGGTAGCTATGGCTTTTCAGCATTTTGCCCAAAAGCAGGTAGATATTGCCGTGATAGAAGTGGGTTTGGGTGGCCGACTGGATTCTACCAATATCATTACTCCGGAACTCTCCGTCATCACCAATATCGGGTATGACCATATGCATATCCTGGGGAATACTTTGCCGGAAATTGCCGGGGAAAAAGCGGGAATCATTAAACCGGGCATTCCGGTAGTTATTGGCCAGAAACAGGAAGAAGTTGCCGATGTATTTATCAATAAAGCCCGGGAGACAAACTCGGAGATTATTTTTGCTTCTGATAAATGGGACTTGAAAGCCGATTTAAACGAAGCGAAAAACGGCAAGAGGGACTTTCTACACGTTCATATTGCCGGGCAAGGGGCTTTTAACTTTAATGCACTCAAACTCGATTTGAGCGGTATCTACCAGTTAAAAAATCTGGCAACTGTTTTAAGCGCAGTTAAAGAATTGAAAAAGAATGGATTTGTGATCCTGGACGAGCATATACAAACTGCCCTGCAACAAGTTAAATCCCTAACGGGATTAATGGGGCGCTGGCAAACTTTGAGCCTTTCTCCATTGGTTATTGCCGATACCGGCCATAATGAAGACGGGATCCGCGAAGTGCTGAAAAACATTGCAGCTCAACCCCACCAAAACCTACACATGGTTATTGGCATGGTAAAGGACAAAGATATTTCTAAGGTGCTGCAGCTTTTACCCAAAACTGGCACTTATTATTTCTGCCAACCAGATATTCCAAGGGCAAAACCGCTCAATGAACTGGAAGAAGAAGCTAAGCGCTACGGTTTATCAGGTTCTGCTTATCCTTCTGTAAAAGAAGCTTTAGAGGCGGCTAAAAAACAAGCGGCTACAGATGACCTGATTTTTGTGGGCGGAAGTACTTTTGTGGTAGCGGAAGTGATTTAGTTGATGGCTTTTAGCTGGCAGCAAGGTAGCTGATAGCCGAAACTATTTAAGCCAAAAGATATCAGCCAATAGCCCAAAGAATACAGAAAAACGGATTGTTTGCATATATGGGGCTCCGGAGGAGCCTCCTGTTCATCGACATACAAATATTTTCAGATAAACAGGTCGCTCCTTCGGAGCGTAATTGCTTTTTATGGTCATGCTATAAACAGGTTATCCCTTCGGGATTTTTTCTCCCGCAGATTTTGCAGATGAGCGCAGAAAAGGACGCAGATGATTGTTAAGCTAAAAGCTAATATCCAACAGGGTACAAACCCAGGTTCCTAAACCCGATTGCAGCGAATACCGGCCTGGTGGCTAAGGCCTGTGCCGTATAAGCGGAAAGCGGGGCTGAACTAGCCAAAGAAACAGGATTTGAGATTTTCTAAAAGGTCAGCCTTTTATATATAGATTTAAACTTTCCAAAAGTTTAGAACTTTTGGAAAGTTGGTAATCATTTCATCCCCAAGCCAACAGCTTATTTTTTATTTCCCAGCCATTTCCAGCCGAAATATACAGGCACTCCGGTTAAAACAATAATGAGGCCGGGCCAGGTAAAGGCGGGTTTATAAATAATAAGCAGGGTACAGAAGGTTAAACCCATCAAAATGTACAGGGCCGGTAAGAAAGGATAACCAAAGGCTTTATAAGGGCGCTCGGCATCGGGCCGTTTCCGTCTCAGAATGTATATTCCATAAATGGTGAGTACATAGAAAATTACTACCACAAACGAGATCATATCCAATAAATCACCATAGCGGCCACTTAAACACAATACCGAAGCAACCAGACATTGTAGCCACAGGCCGTATTCCGGAACGGCATGTTTATTTAAAACCGCGGTCTTTTTAAAGAATAAACCATCTTTGGCCATGCTGTAATATAAGCGGGCGCCGGCTAGGATCAAGCCGTTATTACAGCCAAAAGTAGAGACCATGATCATCAGCGCAATAACCATGGTGCCCATATTTCCAAAAATGACGCTCGAAGCGGCTACCCCTACCCGGTCTTTATCGGCCGCAGCAATTTCTTGTAAAGGTAAAACCCCGGTATAGGCCAAATTAGCCAATACATACACCACGGTTACGGTAAGCGTACCTAGCAACAGGCTCAAACCAATATTACGTTTTGGATTTTTCACTTCACCGGCAATAAAAGTCACATTATTCCAGGCATCACTGCTAAAAATGGAACCCACCATGGCCGCTGCAATAGCGCCCAAAGCCGCAATAGTGGTGTACGACTCAAATGAACCGTCTTTGTTCAGCTTTTGCAGGGTCCAGGCATTTTCCCAATTGGAGGTCCAGACTTCGGGCTTCATAGCCACAAAGCCAAAAATGATCAAGCCGATCAGACTCACTAATTTGGTTAACGTAAAAGAAGTTTGAACCATTTTTCCGCCTTTTATGCCCTTGGTATTGATATAAGTAAGTACGATAATAATAAATATGGAAAGTATCTGAGCCGGAGAAATATGTACCGAACCGATACTAAACCAGATAATATCCTCACTTACCTGCGGAATCAGGTAGGCCGTAAACTTAGAAAAAGCCACTCCTACGGCAGCAATCGTTCCGGTTTGGATTACCGCAAAAAAACTCCATCCATATAAAAAGCCAACAAAAGGGTTATAAGCCTCCTTCAGGTATACATACTGACCGCCGGCTTTGGGGAACATGGCGCTTAACTCGCCATAACTTACCGCGGCAATAAGCGTCATTAAGCCGGTAATTAACCAAACGGCTATTAACCAACCTGCAGAGCCTACATTGCGAGTAATATCGGCCGCCACAATAAAAATCCCTGATCCAATCATACTACCGGCCACCAATAAGGTAGCATCCAGTAAACCTACTTCGCGTTTCATTTCCTGCGTTTCGGTGTGATTTGCTACCATTTCACCTTTCATGGCTTGTGCCTCTGCGTATTGTTCCATATTTATTTTTTTAGCTCAAGGTGCTAATTTATTCAAATTGAGCAAACGAAAAAATTTTTCTAAAAATTACAATCTAACTAACACAATAACCTTTAATTAAATCAACAAAACATCGCAAATAAATTTGGATACTAAATTCAGCCTGCTATTTTTGGTAAATTTCAAACTTGTAATACTGATAATCAAAGACAAACAACAAACTATAAAAATAGCGGGAGATTAAAAAATCCGATTAAGGAAAACATCGTACAAGAAAAAATTAACTGCTAGATTAAATAAAATAAGTACATATCGTCAATAAATAAACCTAATACTAATTAAACCGAGAACTAAATGGATTTTTTACATCAAAACCTAATTTATTGTATACCGGTCTTTGGGCTGATAGGTATCCTGTCTATGCTTCTTAAATCGGCCTGGGTTACTAAACAAGATGCCGGGGATGAGAATATGCAAACTTTATCAGGCTATATTGCCGATGGCGCCATGGCCTTTTTA
>DASQIU010000073.1:0-2105 GCA_035631395.1 Daejeonella sp.
CCATCTTTATTCACTCCACTGGTTACTGCTCTGAAAATCTCGCCGTCGGTCCAGCTTTTTAAAGCATAAGGCGTAATATTGGGCGCATAATAAACTCCTGGCAAGCCCATATTATGGTCAAAACGCTCGCCGCCCATACCAAAGGTATTCGAATCTACGGGGCCGCTTAATTTAGACCAATCTCGACTAGAATGGCAATCAATACAGAGGCTTACATGCTGAGCCAGATACTTGCCCCGTTCAAGACGTTGGGCTGTTGGCTCAATTTGAATTTCTGCCGGTTTCCCAACATCGGGCAAAGCAAGTTTCACATAGCCAAGCATAGTAATGGAAACAAATACAATGGCAAGAACGAGCCAAACACCAATTTTGCGTACTTTTTTCATATAAGATTTTGTTTTAAAATTTCAAGATTAGCAGAGAGTATTTCTGGCTATAAAAATGAAGCATCCTACACGGAACACTTCAAATTCAGCTACTTAAAATTAGTAAAAACAAAATCTTATATGCAAAAATTTTCTTATTTATTTAAAAATTAAATCTTACTAAGCACTTCCTGTATAGCTCTGTTAACTGCTTTTTGTGGATTGCTGCTAAACTCAAATTTTGCCCGGCTGGCCAAAATAGCATTTACAGAAAGGGCCTTATGTCCCAAAACTCTGGCTAAAGCATAAATGCCGGCAGTTTCCATTTCCAGGTTAGTAATACGGTGTTTGCCTGCCCGGAAATTACGGAACATGCCCATCAGATTAGGAATAGCATTTTTAGCTCTTACTTCCCGGCCTTGCGGGGCATAAAAACCAGGAGCCGTTACGGTTATTCCACGTTGCATATTAACACCAATACGCTCAATAAGGCCTTTATCGGCCGATATCACATAAGGAGAAATACCTTTTACGTGATGAAACATCGCCTGGATTTCATCCAGGATCACGTGTTCCTCACCGGAAAGCTGATGCTGATAATAATGCATCAACGCATCCATGCCAATGGCAAATTCTGAAACCAACAGGCTATCCATGGGAATATCTTCCTGGATGGCACCCGAAGTACCGATGCGGATAATTTCTAAACTTTTCAGATCGGGTTTAATCAGGCGGGTTTTAAAATCAATATTAACCAAAGCATCCAGCTCATTAAGCACAATATCAATATTATCGGTACCAATTCCGGTTGATAATACGCTGATGCGTTTGCTGCCCAAATATCCGGTATGCGTAAGAAATTCCCTCTTGCCTTTTTTAAGCTCAATACGGTCAAAATGTTTACTTACTTCCGAAACCCGTTCCGGATCTCCAACGGTAATAATGGTATCTGCCACATCTTCTGGCAATAAATTAAGATGGTAAATACTTCCATCCGGATTGATGATCAGATCTGATTCTGAAATTGGTTTCATAAAATATAATTAGATGCTGGTTAAATTTATCAATGACTGTATAAATATACTGCTCGTAAATCCTGGATATTCTCCAGTTTGGTGATAATAGTGTTTACAGACGATTTGCGTACCGAAATCTCAAGAGAACATTTCAGATCAAATTTTTGATTACTGATTTGCAAATTCTCATCTTTAATTACCTTCATCACCTCATTCATCTGCAGGTATTCAAAATCAATGCGATACACATCGTTTACGGTTTTTTCAATAATTTGAGCCGAGTTTGCCGCTTCCTGAGTGGCTGTTTTATAAGCATTGATCAAACCCGGAACACCTAATAAGGTTCCCCCAAAATAACGCACCACTACCACCAAAATATTGGTTAAATCTAAAGATAGCAGGGTATTTAAAATAGGTCGCCCTGCTGAACCGGAAGGCTCTCCATCGTCATTTAGGCGGTAAATGCTTCGATCTGGCGATAGGCGCAAAGCCCAACAAAAGTGCCTGGCTTTAGGATGTTCTGAACGTAACTGGCTTAAAATATCTTTGATCTCCTCTTCTGATTTGATCGGGAAAGCATAGCCTATAAATTTGCTGCCGCGATCTTTAAAAACCCCTTCGGAAGCAGCGTTTATCGTTTTATACGTATCTTCAAACAACATCTCTCACAGAAATAATAATTAGATTTACCTGGCCAAAGAAATAATGAGGATGGAAACCAGCG
>DASQIU010000074.1:0-22165 GCA_035631395.1 Daejeonella sp.
TGAGCCACAAATTCGGCAGAAGCAGCCGACTTTTTCTCAGACCAGATTACCGGTGCATTTATGGCATCCAGGAATTTTAAACTCTGCGCATTTCCAAACAGGCAGACAATAAGCTGTTTATTTTTCTGATTATCCAACAAAAAGGCAATCGTTTTTGGATCGTTTAGAGCCTGATCGCTAAGCTGCACAATCACCGTATTATAGAATTTCAGGTCATCGCTCAGGTCGTCCAAATTCAATGAATCGGTATAAGCCGAAGCCGGAAAACTCTTTACCAGGGCATATTTATTCAACAAGCTATCAAACTCTGTAGCACATGGAAAGCCTATGTTCACACTGGCAATCCGGAAATTTTCCAGATTTTTTAGCGGGATTAACTGACTTTCATTATTCAGCAATACTGTGCTTTGTTCTATTTTTTTCACTTCGGCCAGCTCCCGCTCATTGGCCCGGTGCTCTGACTGGGCACAGGCCGGCAGGGCCAGATGCATAGCCGCTACTACCAATACAGGCGCAAAAATTTTCATCATTCTACTTTTTGTACACATTTTCACCATTGATATACGTATTTAAAACTTTGGTTTTCAGCAATTCCATCGGCTCTGCTTTCATAATATCCTGATCCAGGATCACAAAATCGGCCAATTTACCGGCTTCTATACTCCCTTTTTCTTTTTCTTCAAAACTACCTTTAGCGGCCCAGATGGTCATTCCGCGTAGGGCTTCTTCACGACTCAAAGCATTCTCCATCTGGAAACCGTTTGCCGGATAACCCTTGGCATCCTTACGCACTACGGCGGCATAGAATGTAAGCATGGGATTGATGTTTTCTACCGGAAAATCGGTTCCCAGTACCAGCCAGCTATTTTGTTGCAAAAGTTGCTTGTAAGCATAGGCTCCTTTCAGTCGCTCGGCTCCCAGTCTGTCGCCGGCCCAATACATATCGGACGTAGCATGTGTACTTTGTACCGATGGGATGACATTATTTTGGCCGAATAGCACAAAATCAGACGGAGCAATTACCTGGGCGTGTTCTATGCGCCAACGACGGTCGTTTTTGCCTTTCAGCACCCGGGCATAAATATTCAGGATTTCGCGATTGGCCGAATCGCCAATGGCATGGGTATTCATCTGGAAACCTTTTTCGGCAATTTTTTTAGCTACTTCTTCAAAGTGTCTTTTATCACTTAACAGGAAGCCACTATAACCGGGTTTATCACTGTAAGGCTTTAACAGGCAGGCGCCGCGGGAACCCAAAGCTCCATCGGCATAAACCTTAAAGGAGCGAACATCCAGGCGATCGGTTTTAATAGCTCCGTTTTTGAACAGGAAATCGTAATTGTCCGGATTATCAGAAAGCATAACGTACATACGCATTTTAAGGGCATTACTTTTTTGAAGCCCGTCTATCACCGGGATAATGGAATGATCCAAACCGCAATCAACCACGGTAGTTAAGCCTACTGCGAAACAATTTTCCTGAGCATCCAACAAACCTTTCTCTTGCTGAGCAGTGGTGGGCGCCGGTATTTTAGACGAAACCAAACCTACGGCATTATCCACCAAAATTCCGGTTAACTTTCCGTTGATGGTCTCAATTTCGCCGCCATTTATTTTTTGTCCGGGTTGAATACCTGCCTGATCCAAGGCCGCCTGGCTTACAATGGCCGCATGCCCGTCTATCCGGGTTAAAAATACCGGCCGGCCCGGAAATAATTTATTGAAGAATTCATTGTTGGGAAAGCTTTTAACGGGCCAGGTATTTTGGTCCCAGCCACGACCAATGATCCAGCCTTCTGGATTTTTAGCAGCAAAAGCCTTCACTTTTTCTACAATTTCTTCCCAACTGCGGGTTCCTACCAGATCCAGGGTTTGTAAACCCTGACCATAGCCATAAAAGTGGGCATGACCATCTATAAATCCGGGATATACCGGTTTGCCTTGAGCGTCTACCTGCTCTTTGGCCTCATATTTTTTTAGAATATCATCGTTTGGGCCCACCTCCAGGATTTTTCCATCCTTCACGGCAAAAGCTTCAGCTACAGTAAAGCGGTCATCTACCGTATAAACCTGGGCATGATGAACAATTAAATCGGCCTGTTTTTTAGCCGTGCAGGACAGCATAAAAAGCGGCGCTGCAAAAAAAAGGAGTCTTTTCATTTCTCTATACTATTAGTGTGTAGAAGGCCTAAGTGACTTTTCACAATTCTGTGCAGTATGCCACAAAATATTCAACCGTAAATATAGTTTATCAACTGGTTTGTAAGCTTTAAAAAACATGAATATATCTCCAAATAAGCTCGGAGGAGTTGCAGATCCTGTAATTTTCATGTTACCAATAAAACTACCGGGCGCTTCCGGTGCAATAATCTAACCCGAAGGTGCCAGAAAAAATCGCTAATTTAGCGCACTTATGTCTGATATTATCCAGCTCTTACCCGATTCGGTTGCCAACCAGATTGCCGCAGGTGAAGTAGTGCAAAGACCGGCTTCGGCAGTAAAAGAATTAATTGAAAATGCCATCGATTCTGGCGCTGATAAAATCCAGCTCCTGATCAAAGATGCCGGAAAATCACTGATCCAGGTAATTGACAATGGCTGCGGAATGAGTATTACCGATGCCCGCATGTGCTTTGAACGCCATGCCACTTCTAAAATCCGCAAAGCGGATGATTTGTTCGCGATCCGTACCATGGGTTTCCGTGGCGAAGCCATGGCTTCTATTGCCGCCATTGCCCAAGTAGAACTAAAAACCCGACGTCATGAAGACGAACTGGGCACCAGCATCCAGATTGAAGGATCGGAAGTAGTTAGCCAAGAACCTATTTCCACTATGCCGGGAACCAGTACCAGTATTAAAAACCTGTTTTATAATACCCCGGCCCGCCGGAATTTCCTGAAAGGGAATTCGGTGGAAATGCGCCATATTATCGATGAATTTCAAAGGGTAGCTTTAGCCCATCCGGATATTTTCTTTACCATGCATCATGATGGAAATGAGATTTTCCATTTGCCTAAAAGTAGCCTGAAACAAAGGATCATCCATTTATTTGGCAATTCCTATAATCAAAAGCTGGTTCCGGTAGAAGAAGATACCACCATTATCCAGCTTAAAGGCTATATCGGTAAACCGGAATTTGCCAAAAAAACTCGCGGCGAACAGTTCTTTTTTGTGAACAACCGCTTTATTAAAGATCCGTACTTAAATCATGCGGTTTTAACGGCTTACCAGGAAGTTTTGCCTGCCGAAAGCTATCCACTGTATGTTTTATTTATCGAAATTGATCCGGCAAACATTGATATCAACGTACATCCTACCAAAACCGAGATCAAATACCAGGATGAAAAGGCCATTTACGCCATTATCCGCTCAGCCGTAAAACGCTCATTGGGTAGATACAATATCAGTCCTACCCTGGATTTTAACCAGGAAACCGGCTTCAGCCATATGATCAGCCGCAAAGCTCCGGAAGATATTGTACCTCCTCAGATCAGCTTTAACCCTGATTTTAATCCTTTTGCCAGCGAAAAGAAAACGGAACGAGAAATTCCTTTTTTACGGCATTTCGGCGAGGACCAACAGGAAGTTTCTCAAAACTGGGGCTCTCTATATGAAATTGTGGAACCCGTTTCGCACCGCCAGGAAGAATTGGATTTACCTGGAATCCGCCAGATTGAAGTAGACAGCCAGCCTCTGCAGAAAGTGAGTGAAAAACAAATATTCCAACTACATAACCGTTTTATTATCTCGCAGATCAAATCTGGTTTTATGCTGATTGACCAGCAGGCGGCCCATGAACGTATTTTGTACGAACGTTTCCAAGCCCAGTTGGAAAACCGGCAGGGAGCCAGCCAGCAAAGCTTGTTTCCGCAAACCGTTTCGCTGAATCCGGCAGATTTTGAACTGGTAAAAGATTTATTAGCCGATATTCAGGCCCTGGGTTTCCAGATACGTGAATTTGGTAAAAACACAGTAGTGGTAGAGGGAATTCCGGCAGATATCAGCCCCAATATCAGCGAGGTGGAAATGTTGGAACATTTGATTGAAGGCTTTAAAAACAACCAATCGGGTTTAAAGTTAAACAAACGCGATAATCTGGCCCGTACTTTGGCCCGCAACGCCGCCATCAAAGCGGGGGTTGCACTATCAGCCGAAGAAATGAACCAGATGATTGATGAATTATTTGCCTGTGGCATGCCTAATACATCGCTCAATGGCAAACCCGTTATCATTACTATTACTTTAGAAGAACTGATCCAGAAATTTGAAAAATAATCCGCGTAAGCGAAAAGTTTATGAACACGTACAGATCATCGCCCTTTTCCAATATTCCGCCGGTAGTAAAAAACCTGCTGATCATAAACATCCTTTTTTTTATTGCCACAGCAATTTTTGAAACTAAAGGCATCTCGTTAATTGAACTATTGGGGGTTTATTATTTTGATTCGCCCAAGTTTAAAGTATGGCAATTAATTACCTATATGTTTATGCATGGCGGCTTTGCACATATTTTATTCAACATGTTTGCCCTGTTTACTTTTGGATCTTCCCTGGAGTATATCATGGGCTCCAAGCGTTTCCTAAACTTTTACCTGATTACCGGACTGGGTGCTCTGGCCTTGCAAATGATGGTGCAGGCCCTGGAAATTTATGGCATTACCGGTGGCATTACCATCAATCCTTTAACCTACAGCTCTAACAATACGGTAGCCATAAAAACCCTGAGCGAAATCTATTATGGGCCCATGGTAGGAGCCTCAGGGGCAATTTTTGGCCTATTGATTGCGTTTGGAATGTTATTCCCAAACGCCGAATTATTTATTATGTTTATTCCGGTACCGGTAAAAGCAAAATATATTATACCAATATATATACTGGTTGAATTATTTTTGGGAGTAGCGCAGTTTTCAGGCGATTCGGTAGCACACTTTGCCCACTTGGGTGGTGCACTATTTGGCTTTATTTTAGTTAAATTATGGCAATTGAAACGTCCGCATAACTTTTATGAATAAATCTATTTTCAGCGAATTATACTTCAAGGTTTTTCAATCGGGAAACCGATTAAACCTGTTTATAGGCATTAATGTGCTTATTTTTTTGCTGATCAACTTGCTATCCGTTGTTGAATTTTTGTTTAACAAAACCAGTCATACGGCCGACTGGCTGACCATGTATATTTCTATGCCTCCATATTTGCCGGCCCTGGCCGAAAAGCCCTGGACGGCTATTACCTATATGTTTGGTCACCGGGCATTTTTTCATATCCTGTTTAATATGCTCTGGCTTTATTGGTTAGGGCGTATTTTCCTCGATTTCCTCAACAAACACCAATTTGCTTTCACCTACCTGGCCGGAGGATTGGCTGGGGCGCTGTTTTTTATTTTATCCTATAACTTATTTCCGGCTTTTAAAGATACCGTTCAACTCTCTCCGCCTTTGCTTGGAGCTTCGGCCAGCGTAATGGCTATTGTAGTAGGAACGGCCACCCTGGTACCTGATTATTCCATCAATTTATTATTTTTAGGCTCGGTACGTTTAAAATATATTGCCCTGGTTTATTTTCTGCTAGATATTATCGGCATAGCCGGCGGCAACCCTGGCGGTAGCATTGCCCATATTGGTGGCGCCGTTCTGGGTTTTATTTACATCAAACAGTTGCGCAATGGCAATGATTGGAGTAAATTATTCCAGAGGCGCAAAAGAAAACTTACGGTTGTACAGAATGGCAATCCTAAAGCTAAAAAAGGCAACCTCCCAGATCAGGAAGTGATTGACCAGATTTTAGATAAAATCTCTAAATCCGGATACGACAGCCTGAGCAAAAAGGAAAAAGAACAGCTTTTTAATGCCAGTAAGAAAGAATGATCCGCGGGAAGAAAAACAAACTTAGTTTTATCAGTAAAACCATACTGGCTACTAATCTCATGGCAGCAGCAGCCTTATTATTGGCTTATGCGGCCTCTTTTACAGATCCGCGTTTTTTCTGGCCCATTTCCTTTTTTGGCCTGGCCTACCCTTTCCTGCTGCTGATTAATGCGCTGTATGTTATTTACTGGGTTTTGAGGATGCCTAAATTTGCCCTGCTTTCATTAATATCCATCCTGATAGGATATAAATTTCTAACCAGTTACGTTGGTTTTAGAGAAAGTACGGCTATAGAAGTGCCTAAATCTGCGCAAAACTTTATCCGGGTAATGACCTATAACGTTCATAATTTTAAGCCTTTCGGCGATAAAAATAACCCCTATACCCGGGATCAGATTCTAGACCTTATCCGCAAAGAACAGCCCGATGTACTTTGTATCCAGGAATTTTTCTCCCGTAAAAAAGGAGACTATAACTTCATAAAACAGGTTCAAGAGATTCTCCAATCCAGGCATTACTATTTTGAGCCGGCTACAGACAATGGCTATGAAGCCATGGGAATGGCCATTTTCTCCAAATTCCCGATTACCAACACCGGGCATATTCGCTTTGAAAGTGTCCGCGGGAACGATGCCTTATTTGCCGATATCCAATATAACAATAAGGCTTTCAGGGTCTATAATGTACATTTTCAATCTATCAACTTCCAACCCGAAGATTATGAGTATATTAAGGGGAATACCAAGGAAATTGATCAGAATGTACAATCATCACGCCGCATAGGGAGCCGTTTAAAACGGGCTTTCATTAAACGCAGCGACCAAGTGAAACTGGTCAAAAAACATTCGCAAGAATATCAGGGACCCTATTTAATTGCCGGCGATTTTAACGATACCCCGGTTTCGTACACGGTAAATACCATGGCTAAAGGGCTCAAAAACAGCTTCCGCGAAAAAGGAAGTGGTTTAGGAATTACTTATAATGGAGATTTCCCTAACTTTCAGATTGATTATATTTTGGTTTCACCAGACTTTGACGTAAAAAACTATCTGATCATCGATAAAAAACTATCTGATCATTATGCCGTTAGAACTGATCTTGAATTAATTGCAGAAAAACAACAGCCCAGCCAGGCTTCTCAGAAATAGAACATGGAAAACAATATGGTAATATATAATACAATTAGCCGTCAGAAAGAGAAATTTGAGCCAATCAATGCGCCATTTGTAGGCATGTATGTTTGCGGCCCCACCGTTTACAGCGATGTGCATTTAGGCAACTGTAGAACCTTTGTATCCTTTGACCTTATTTATCGCTATTTAACCCATTTGGGCTATAAAGTACGGTATGTACGCAATATCACCGATGCCGGTCACCTGGAAGGCGACCGCGATGAAGGGGATGATAAATTTGCCAAAAAAGCCAAACTGGAAAAGTTGGAGCCCATGGAAGTGGTGCAAAAATACACCCTGGGTTTTCATGATGTAATGCGTTTATTCAATGCGCTTCCGCCCAGCATAGAACCTACTGCTACCGGACACATTTCTGAACAAATTGAGATGATTAAGCAAATCATGGCCAATGGATACGCTTATGAAGTAAATGGAACCGTTTATTTTGATGTCGAGAAATACAGTAAAGAATATAATTATACCATCTTAACCAACCGGCAACTGGAAGATTTGCTGGAAAACACCCGCGAATTAAGCGGCCAGGATGAAAAAAGAGGCCGGCTGGATTTTGCCCTCTGGATTAAAGCCAAACCTGAACATTTAATGAATTGGCCGGCTCCCTGGAGTACAGGTTTTCCCGGCTGGCATATTGAATGCTCGGCCATGAGCAGAAAATACCTGGGCGACCATTTCGACATTCATGGCGGCGGTATGGATTTGGCCGCTACCCATCATACCAATGAGATAGCCCAGTCAGAAGCCTGCAATCATGTGCAACCCGCTAAATACTGGATGCATACCAATATGCTTACCGTTAATGGCACACGCATGTCTAAATCTTTAGGCAATGGTTTTCTACCCGCCGAATTATTTACCGGAAACCATCCGCTGTTAAACCGGGGCTATTCGCCTATGTCGGTTAGGTTTTTTATGCTACAAGCTCATTACCGCAGCACCCTCGATTTTTCTAACGAGGCTCTGGAAGCTTCAGACAAAGGTTTTAAGCGTTTAATGAATGCCATTCAACTGCTAGAGAAATTAAAACCTTCGGGCAATCAGTCTGATCTGAATATCGGCGAACTTTCTGAGCGTTGCTATGCAGCCATGAACGATGATTTTAACAGTCCGGTATTGTTAGCCGAAATTTTTGAGGCCATACGCTTTATCAACAGCGTTTATGACGGCAACGCCAGCATCACCGCCAATGATTTAGAAGCCTTAAAAAAATTGATTAAGGAATTCGTTTTTGATGTATTAGGGCTTCAGGAAGAAACTACCCAAACTGATGATATGGGACGCCTGATGGATTTTATCATCCAGCTACGCAATGATGCCAAGGTTTCAAAAGATTATGCCACTTCCGATAAAATACGGAATGCTCTCATAGAAATAGGCATTCAGTTAAAGGATAATAAAGAAGAAACCACCTGGAGTAAAATTTAACCCTGCCCGTAGAGACGCAACATGTTGCGTCTCTACAAAAATAACCCTTCATGAAAAAAACGCTTTTTCTTTTCCTAACCTGTCTTTTCTTTTTCCGGACTTTTGGCCAGGTATCCAATGGCAAAGTAAACTCTTTGGTAGCCGCCGAAAATTACTTCTCGGGCATGGCCGGCAGGAAAGGAATTAAAAAAGCTTTTCTGCAGGTTAGCGATGAAAATACGCTGATCTTCCGGCCGGGGCCGGTTAATGCCCAAAAATATTTTAAAGATCAAGCACCCGATAATGGTCAACTTTCCTGGGAACCCGTTTGGGCCAAAATCTCCAAAAGCGGCGATTGGGGCTTTACCACCGGACCTTATATCTATCGATCTGCCGAAAATCCAGAACAAGCCTACTACGGAGAATACGTATCCGTTTGGAAAATGAATTCTAAGGGAATTTGGAAACTAGCCATTGATATAGGTATGTCGCACCCTAAACCATTGGCGCAGCCCAAACTCTTATTTGTTGATCCAACCAGCTCCCGGTATTATCTCCCCAGATCAAAAGCCCGTTTACAGCAAAGAGAAGATGTCATCCTGACGAGCGATAAGCTCCTAAGCGCTGTTCTGGAGCAATATAAGGTGAATGCCTATCATGCATTTTTTACCGATGAGGCCCGTCTGTTATTTCCGGGCTTTGAACCTTTAATCGGCAAAGAAAAGATCACCAACTTTCTGCAGGCTCAGCAATTTCAAATCAGCACAGAACCATTGGCAGCCAACCGTGCCCACGGCAGCGATTTAGCTTATACTTATGGTACGGCCAGCATCACCCAAAAAGGGATAACCAAGCCCTATCATTATGTACGGATTTGGGAAATACAAGATAATGCTGACTGGAACGTTATCTTAGAAATATTTAGCCCGGCCAAGTCCAACTAAATCAATACTTGGTGGTTTTTAGAATAGATGAGTTAATCACAAAACATTCTAAAACACCAGCCATGAGTGCAAGTCCCTATAATTACACAACCCCATTAGAAGCGATCAATGCCCTGCGGGAAAGAGGCTATACCTATGATTATCATTTTGAAAACGCCTGTTTGCATTGCGGATTAATCAGCGAAACGTTTGATCCCAAAGACTTACGCATTACAGAATATTACCGTTTTGAAGGCATCAGCGACCCGGAAGACAATACCGTGGTTTATGCCATTGAAAGCAACCAGGGTCATAAAGGCGTTATGATTGATGCCTATGGCGCCTATTCTGATGAGCACAAAGCGGCCTTCATCATGAATATCCCGGTAGCAGAAGAAGATTAAGCGTTCGCACTTTTCCTATCCTTCGAAACGATAAATGATAGGCGATATACAAAAACGATTAGAAAAGCAATTCACCTACTTCCAGGTTCCGATAGTCCCGCTTTCCGTTCCAAATCCTCATTCCACTAACGTTTCATTCCGGGTTTTGCACTGCAATCGGGTTTAGATTGCAAAGCCTCCTCATTGTCTGAATTAGGATTTGTAGGATTCCAAGATTGTAGGATTTTTTAAGACCATTGGATCAGTGCAATCTTTTTAGAAATAGGTGTAATCCCTTTTATATTGTCTGAATTAGGATTTGTAGGATTCCAAGATGCAGGATTCTAATTCCTCGCGAAGCCTCTAAGCCGCATTTTAATCAGTGTAATCCAACTTAAATCAGGGTAATCTTTATCCAAATCAGTGTAATCACCTCAAAAAATTAAAGCAAATTACTGATAAGCATTTCGGTGCTCAAACCTTCGGCTTCGGCCTTATAATTACGCACAATCCGGTGCCGCAGAATGGATTCGGCCACGGCTTGCACATCTTCCCGGTCGGGAGAGTATTTACCCGAGATAGCCGCATGGCATTTAGCCCCTAAAACCAAGTATTGCGAGGCTCTGGGGCCTGCTCCCCAACTCAAAAAGCGATTTACCTCTTCGGTGGCTCTTGCCGTACCCGGCCGGGTTTTGGCGGCCAAAGACACCGCGTATTCCAACACCTGATCAGTAACAGGAATATTTCTAACCACCTGCTGAAAATAGCTGATCTGGGTAGCATTCAAGATTTTCTTCAGCTCTACACTTCTGTTGGCCGTAGTATTTTTCACCACCTGCAATTCTTCGGCGAAAGAGGGATAAGTTAAGGACACGTAAAACATAAAACGGTCAAGCTGCGCCTCAGGCAAAGGATAGGTACCTTCCTGCTCAATGGGATTTTGCGTAGCCAGTACAAAAAATGGCTGAGGTAACAAATGACTATAACCACCCACAGTCACCATTTTTTCCTGCATGGCTTCCAATAAGGCTGCCTGGGTTTTAGGAGGCGTCCGGTTAATTTCATCAGCCAGCACAATGTTCGAAAAAACGGGGCCCTTTACAAACTTAAAGGTTCGGTCCTCGCCCAATATTTCGGCGCCGGTAATATCAGAGGGCATCAAATCGGGCGTAAACTGAATCCGACTATAACTCAGGTCAAGCACCTGGGCTACGGTTTGCACCAACAAAGTTTTAGCCAAGCCGGGCACTCCCACCAACAAGCAATGCCCGTTGCTAAATATAGAGATCAGCACAGATTTGATCACCTCATCCTGCCCCACAATTACCTGAGCAATTTCTTTGCGGATCTGCTGGTAAGCTAAACTGAGAGCATCTACGGCTTCTACCTCGGTGCGATACATAATTTTTTAGGTTGAGATTTATTAACGTTACCCGGTTACAACCTGCCCACCTTCTTCCTATTTATTTTGCTGGATGACCGATCCAGGATTTTAATATGTCGCAGGTTTGAAACTCCGGATCGATTTTAATATAGGTTGTTTTGCGGCGTTGCTCAAACCATTCACTAACTTTTCGGCTTATTTTGTCATCAAAAGCCACATCCTTGATCTTGGCGTAATCCTGTTCCAAATTGGCTTTATGCGGACCGGTTTTCGATTTCAGGTACAAGAAACGGTAAGTAGGTTCACCTCCCTGAGCCGAAGTAAAAAGTGCCGGTTTAGAATAAGAATTCACCTTCATGGTATCCACCGTTAAAAACACCTGGGCATCCAATTTATCGGTTGGGATAAAGGTGCTGCGGGTTTGCACATTTTCGGCGTTCATCAACATTCCGCCATTGTATTTGGTATCGTCATTATCCGAATAAACAGCCGCAGCAGTAGCAAAATCAATCTTTTTGCTAATTACCTGATTGTAAATGCTATCGATATGCGCTTTGGCCCGGTCCAGGCTGGCCGGTGTAGGTTCTGTTTTGATCAAGATGTGACGCACATGAGCCTGCTCGCCCCGGCGCTCAATTACCTGCAGCACGTGGAAACCAAATTCTGTTTCAACAACAGGCGAAATATCGCCAACCTTCAGTTTAAAGGCCATAGCGGCAAACTCTTTCACCAAGCTGGATCGATCTACAAAACCCAAATCACCGCCTTCGCGGGCGGAACCAGGATCTTGGGAATACAAACGAGCCAAGGTGCCAAAGTCTTCTCCTCCTTTAATTCTGCTCCGTAAACCTTCGGCCCGATCACGGAAAATTTCCTTTTCGGCTTTGTTTAATTTAGGATTTACTACGATCTCACCTATCTCTACTTCGGTATTGTATGAAGGAAGGCTATCTTTAGGAATGGCTTCAAAATACCGCTTAACTTCCAATGGGGTAATGCCTACATGCTCGGTAATTTTAGACTGCATTTTATTCGCGATAAGTTGCTCACGGATATCCGGGCGAATCTCATCTTTATACTGAATGAGTGAACGGTTCAGGAACTGTTCCAAACGCTCCTGTCCACCAGCCCGGGCGGTCATCACTCTTAAACGGCGGCTAATCTCGTCGTCAATCTGAGGCTCTGTTACCGAAACCGAGTCAATAACGGCCTGCTGGGCTAAAAGTTTTTGAGCCATAATTTGCTGTAAAATATGGCATTTAACTTCCGGATCTTCGGGATTTCCCTGGGCCAGATACTGGGCATATTGCATCTCAATATCAGACTGCAACACAATGGAACTGCCTACTACGGCAGCTACTTTATCCAGGGTTTTCTTTTGCGCCTGTGCTTGAGTTAATGAAATAAAAAGTATGGCAATAATCCCTAAGGTCTTTCTCATGTTATGTATTCTCTATGTAATTTGCCCTGGTTTGGATTTCAACAGGCGCATGCTCCGCAAAATTATCAGATATATTTATTAATCAAGCATTTTTAAAAATCTCTTTTGGCTAAAAAACGGGCGCATTTTCTGTTTTCAAAATACACATCCCGGATAGCAGCAGCAAGAGTCCTAAAGTACCATTTTGCGGCAAAAAGCCGGATGAATTTAACTCTTTTTAACAGATATTTTAAGGCTGCGTATTAATTTTTCGGCAGACAGACTAATCAAACATAAATAGCCGGTCATTTTATTGATATTGTTTTAAAAGCAAAATCCATCCCCTAAAGTACCCGCAGTCCCGCTTTCCGCTCCAAATCCTCAGCCGCTATACTGCATTCCACTGACAATCGATTGCCTATAAACAGATCACCCCTTCAGGATTCTATTGCGATTCACAATCCTGAAATCTATCACTTTATTATTAGCGATACTAATCAAAAATCCATTTCATTATAAAATCAGTGTAATCAGATAACATCGGTGTATTCCTTTAAAAACAATCGGTATAATCCATCTAAGTGCAATCTATCATTATATTTGCTGCACACGGAATCAACACCGGCCTTAGAAAAACGCCTATGCCAACTCTTTTAAGCCATGACATAACTGCTTTGCAATTACTCATGACCGAGGATATCTACCAAATCGGGGAACCGGAACTTCGGCCGGAAACAAAACCGGAGCCGAAGTTAGAAGCAGAAATTCATCCGCAAAGCATTGAACCGGCGGCTCCAAACCCGGCTCCTATTAGCTTTAATTACCTGGGCGAAAACAACAAATATTTCCTGATCCTGGTGGATGATAATACTCATCGGGAGCTTAATACCCCTCATAAGGAAATGATTTTAAAAATGATGCAGGCCAAAGGATATGAATTAAGGGATCTGGCCATTTTAAACTTAAATCGCCATCCGGGAACCACTTTTTCATCATTGAAAGAGTTTTTTGTCTGCAACCGACTAGCCATTTTCGGTATACCGCCAAGCAGCATCGGATTACCCTCGATATCTTCCAACCAGGCAGAAAAATACCAGGATGTGAAAATATTGGCCTCCTACAGCCTGGCAGAAATGGATCAGGATATTGAGAAGAAGAAACAGTTCTGGGCCGTTATGAAATCTTTTTAACATGGAATTGATATTTGCCACCAACAACCAACATAAATTAGAAGAAGTACAGGCCCTTATTGGCTCCAATATTCTGTTAAAAAGCCTGAATGATATAGGCTGCCGGGATGATATTCCGGAAACGGGAGATACTTTTGAGGCCAATGCCAGCCAGAAAAGCCATTATATTTTTGAGCGCTTTCAGGCAAATTGCTTTGGCGATGATTCTGGTCTGGAAGTAGAGGCTTTAAATGGGCAGCCTGGCGTTTATTCTGCCCGTTATTCTGGCAACCGTAATCCGGAAGAAAACCTACAACTGGTTTTAGATCAATTGGGCGATAAACCCAACCGGAAGGCCCAGTTCAGAACCGTGATTTCTTTAATTTTGCAGGGTAAAGAGTATTTTTTTGAAGGAATGGTATCTGGTCAAATTACCTTAAACCGTGCGGGAAAAGATGGTTTTGGTTATGATCCTATTTTCCGGCCAGATGGCTATACACAAACCTTTGCCGAAATGAGCCTGGAAGAAAAAAACAAGATCAGCCACCGGGCCAGAGCCATGCAAAAACTTATCGAGTTTCTTAAAGGCCGGGTTTAGTACTCTTTTTGGCAGGCGCTAGGGGTTCTTTCTTCACCGGCTTTTTAGGCTGAGATACTTTGGAACCCGCCTTCGGGCTTGCCTTAGCCAGTGTGGGTATAATTTCTTCCTTAGATTTAGGCCGCTCTTTGGGTTTCCAGATAAAGCCTTTCAGAATTTTATCATCTGCCGGAATCTGTCCTATTGGGTAATAAGTACCTTCAGGTTTGCGGATAGAAACAATTTCTTTCAGCTTATTATCCGCAAAAAGCACTTTAATACGGCTGCTGATCATCCGGTTCATCCCGCTAAAAGCGGTATCTTCTTTCACATAATAAACACTTTCTGAGTTTCCGTCCACATACATACGATTTAATCGTCCCTCTTTGAAATATCCGGTTATCACTTTCCCCTTCACCTGGTTAAAATGGGTGGAATCAGCAGCCTCGGTATTCACAATAAAACTATTTTGCTGCAGCAGCATATTGTCCAGCTTATTGTTTTTTAATTGGAGATATACCGTATCAGCCGATAATTGGGAGCCCTGAGTCCACATCATGGGGCTGGTATAACAACGGATGGTGGAATCGCTATAACTAAAGAACATGGAATCAGACTTGGCCTGCAAATCAGACTTAAATATTTTTGCCCGGTGATAAGCCTGCACAATGCGGATACGGGCCGTATCAGAACTAAGCGTATCCCGAACGAAAGGCATATTTTTCAAAGTGTCGGCTCCGCTTTTGACCGGTAGCGCCGATGGTTTTCCCTGAGTAGTATCACGCTTCACATCAGGCTTAAGTCCTGTATTTTTTTCCTTACGGCCGGGCACTACCGGTGGTGTTTTCTTATCCGCCGGTACAGGCACACTTTCTTTAGAAGATTCGGGCGCTTTCTCCGGATTGGATAATTCTTCCAGCTCGGTATCTTTTTTAAACTCCTGTTTACTATAAGGCTTCACATCGCTACGCAAAACCACTTTACTAAATAAAGTATCAGCCGTCATCCAGATAGAATCTAACTTGGCCGAATCAGCCTCCGTGGTGAAAATCAAATAAGCGTTTTGCGTAGCCAAAATACTTTCATCTGCCTTACTGTATAAGCCTAAATCGCCTTTAAATGTTATCTTTTCGGTAGAATCCCGGAAGGTAATATTTTTTATGGCCCGGCCGTAACCGGCCTTGCGGTCGTAAAAAAGGCTATCGCCCTGAAGCGATTTACTGCCTTGGGTATATAAATTATTCTTCCCAAAACGAGCCTGATCTGTAACCGTGTTATATTCTCCATTTTCGGTGTAAAGGACATCATCCTTACCATAAATATAAGTTGGCCCATAAAAATAGGCCACTTTAGAGCCGGTGTTATACCGCAATGTATCTGATTTAATTTTAGCATCGGGCGAAGTCACCACCACTTCGTTTCGGAAATAAGCATCGTGCGAATTGGCAAAGTAATAACCGCGGGTGCTGGTCAGTATATTTTGGCCGTTCACAATTTTTCCACCTCCGGTATAAGTACCAATGCGGGTTCCCATATTATAGGTTAACAATCCGGTGGTTAATGTGGCATCACCATCAATTAAGCGCACATTTTGGGTTAAAATGGCCACTTTATTGTTGCCATTATAATTCAATAAATCAGAAGATACCGTGGTGCCGTTGCTCTGTACAATGACCACATTTCCAAAAGCATCGAAAGTATTTTTGGCTTGATTAAAATTGGCACTATCTGCCGACAGGGTAGAGCCTTCGTGAGAAAAAACCGGCTTAATAATGCGAACCAAGCCCGCTTGCTGTAATCCTTTTAACAACTGCGATGAAACCAATTGGACCTGCTTAGGTTGCTGGGCCCAGGCAAAAGTGCTAAAAGCAGAAATGATGATTAAGGCAATGTATTTTCTCACCCTACAAAATTAGCTTTTTGAAGATGGATTTATAATTAAATAATTTCTGAGGCCGGATAATCAATACACGCAACATTCAGGGCATGATTGTGTATATTCCTTTGTAATATTGCATACGGAAAATGAAGCGCCTTAACTGTGCGTTAATCTATTTGTACAGAGACACCCAAAATGTTAGACCTTAACCGTTTTCTTGCCTTTATTAAACAAGAAGCCCTCTTCCTGCCGGAAGAGCGAATATTGTTGGCCGTAAGCGGCGGACGCGATTCTGTACTCATGGCTCATTTCTTTAAACAGGCCGGTTTCCAATTTGGGATTGCGCATTGCAATTTTAACCTGCGGAATGAAGAAAGCGATGCCGATGAACAGTTTACTTCTGAACTGGCCCAAAGCTTTGAGGTGCCTTTTTTCAGCACCGGTTTTGACACCAAGGCCTATGCAGAAGAACGCCATATTTCTATCCAAATGGCCGCCCGCGATTTGCGCTATCAATGGCTGGAAGAGATCAGGAATGATTTTGATTTCCAATATATTGCTTTGGCGCATCACCAGAACGATACCATAGAAACCATTTTACTAAACCTGACCCGGGGTACCGGAATTGCCGGACTGCATGGCATTTTACCTAAACGGGATAAATTGATCCGCCCTCTGTTGTTTTTAAACCGGGATGAAATAGATGAACTGGTAAAAAGTCAGCAGATCAGCTACCGCGATGACAGCTCGAATCAATCAACCAAGTATGCCCGCAATAAAATACGCCTGGAAGTAATTCCACGGCTTAAAGAACTGAATCCCGATCTGGAAGAAACTTTTGCGGCCAACATCCGCCGTTTTACCGATCTGGAGCAGTTACTGAACATCCGCTTAAAAGAATTAAAGGATGCTTTATTTATAGAAAGCAATCCCCAGGAATTTAAGATCAAATTAAGCGGCCTGAAAAAGTTAAACCCTTTAAATACTTTGTTATACGGAATGTTTCAACCTTACGGCTTTACAGAAGCGGTTCTACAGGATTTGGTTAAAAGCTGGGATGGGCAGGCTGGAAAAACTTTCATCTCTCCTAGTCATCAACTCATTTTAGACCGGAAATGGCTTATTCTGGCCTCTAAAAAGCAGGAAGAAATTGCTCCGGTTTTGGTTAATCCGGAGGAAGAAACCATCCGTTGGAACAACCAGGAATTTAAAAGCCAGATACTCCAGTCAGAAGATTTCTATATCCGGAACAACCGCTACCTGGCTCAGTTAGACTTTGGCTTGCTGCAATTTCCTTTAACTTTACGAAGCTGGCGCAGGGGTGACTATTTTTGCCCCCTGGGTATGAAAGGCAAAAAAAAGAAACTGAGCGATTATTTTATTGAACAAAAAATAGCCCTGAACCATAAAAGCAATATCGCTATTTTGGAAAACGGCAATGGTGATATTGTATGGATTGCCGGTTATCGGCCAGATGAGCGTTATAAGATAACAGCCTCCAGCAAAAAAATATTTACCTTAGAGCAGTTAGCAGCACATGGAAAATAACCCCTTATTTGTAGAAAAACAATACTTAGGTCGTGATTATGGCCGCATTAGCGTACGTATAGTAATGGCCCTGTTTTGTTTTGCAGCCTATTTTATTACCGAAGAACGCGAGCGTAACGCCAATCTGTTTTTGGTAGTGGGCTGTGCAATCTTGGTTGTTTCGGTTATAATGATGTTTTTGCTGCATTACCAAACCACTATCCAAAATCATAGCATCGTTTTAAATGGTTTATGGACCACTAAATTGGTTAAAATAGACTTAAACAGTATTATAAAAGTGGAACGTACTAATTACAGTACTTATCTTATCAATAACCCGGTATATAATCTGCACAAAAAAGGAACCATCCGCTTTTACGCCGGCGGCAAAGACGCCATTAAACTTACCGACCGCGATGGGCTTAATTATATTATTGGTACCCACCGCCCTGCCGAAATGGAGCAGAGTATTAAATTAGCCATGCAAAAAACGCCGATGGCTTTCACGGGCTGATCCGTTCGTTGATCGTCTGTCGTCTATCGCTCATCGTTTGGGGCCAAGTACTAATGGCCGTTCATTCTAAACCCGATTAAAGTGGAAAACCCGAAATGAAGCGAAATTAAGGCCTTACCTGTGGTAGAAAAATTTCCCGCGAATGAGGATTTGGAACGGAAAGCGGGACTAGCGGAGCCGATAAGCTGAAACATTGCTTTTCTAATGCTTAATTGTTTGATCAATTATTTGCTTAACTCCCCATAAAATAAAAAGGGCATCCTTTTGGGACACCCTTTTCTTCCGCAGCAGCGGATATAATTACATTTTCAACCCAATTTCACGTAAACGCTCATCCAGGTATTCTCCGGCAGTTATATTCTCATATGCTTTCGGATGATTCTCATCAATGCAGGATTCCAGGCAAGTTAAATCCATTTCAGATTTAGGATGCAGGAAGAAAGGAACTGAATAACGGGAAGTTTTCATCAGATCGCGTGGCGGATTTACCACCCGGTGGGTAGTAGATTTCAGTTTATTGTTGGTTAAACGTTGCAACATATCGCCTACGTTTACTACAATATCTTCGGCATTGGCTTTAACCGGGAACCATTGTCCATCGCGGGTTAGAACTTCCAGCCCATCAGCGCTGGCGCCAATTAATAAGGTAATCAGGTTAATATCTTCATGCGCTCCGGCACGTACTGCATCAGCTGGAATAGCATCCGGATTTTCGATCGGGAAATAATGGATAGCCCGCAGAATGGAGTTACCATTGTGCACTTTGTCATCAAAATAGTTCTCAGGAAGCTGCAAGTAAACGGCAATTGCCCGCAACAGGTATTTACCGGCATGCTCTAAACGCTGGTAAACTTCGCGGGTTACTTCGTTAAAACGAGGCAATTCATTTACCTGTACGTTATCCGGATATTCTGCTTTAACGGGATCGCCATCGGTTACTACCTGGCCGCTTTGCCAAAATTCTTTCAGGTCGGGGGTTTTAGCGTCTTTTGCTTTTTCCCTGCCTTTAGAGGTATATCCTCTTTGACCGGCCAACTCAGGCTTTTCATATTTAAGCTTGGCTTCTTCAGAAAGGCTAAAGAATTTTTTCACTTCAGCATATAACTCATCCATCAGCTCCGGAGTCATGCCGTGGTTGGCAATGGTTACAAAACCGGTTTCGTTATAGGCCTTACCAATGTTATCTGAAAACTTTTTCTTTTGCTCTGGGCTACCGTTGACATAATCATTTAAATCAAGGCGGGGAATGTTCACTTCTGCTGACATAGCTTTAATTTGTTTACGACCAATATACAAGCATTTGTGGATAAGCCACAAAATTAAGTATAATTAAATTTAGAACAATCTAACATACAGCCTGTTAAGTTATTCACATTTAAAAATCTCAAACTAATAAAAGAGGCTTTTTGTATCTAAATAAGGACAAGAAAATTCTTAATCCGGAAGGAGGAAATTTCAGGCCTCTATTAAGAAATACTTTCAATAACTCTTTCCAACTCTTCAATATCAAAAGGCTTGGCTAAAAAGGTATCGGCGCCGGCTTGTTTGGCCAGGGCTTTAATATCGTTATTTGCTGAAAAATAGATAATGGGAATATCACTATAATCGCTGATGCTCTTGATGGCCTGAGTAGCTTTAATTCCACCGATATCAGGTATCCAATTGTCCATCAAGATTACCTGCGGTCTGATTTCTTTTACCACATCCAGTATATCATTGCAGTGTGTGCGGGTATGCACCTCCCAGCCCTGCTCTTCCAATATGCAGGTGCAAACGGAAAGAATATCTAAATCATCATCGCAAATTAACACTCGCTTTACCATAAATAAGCAATAATTTTACCCAAAAGATAAATAAAATTCTACAATAGTAAAATATGAAATTTGGGAAAAATATTCTAACCAAAAAAAATGGGCGCCGGGTTTCCCGGGCGCCCATTTTTTAAAATTAAATGCAATTTTTATCGGTTAGCACCTTTACGAGTTGCTTTATTCTGTGCAGGCCACTCTACAGGCTTACCAGTTCTAGGATTAACAGGCAGCACAATCTTTTCACGGGAAGTAGTAGCCGGATCTTCGCTGGCCATATATGCTAAAACAGCGGTTAAAATAGCGTTACTGCGCACATCATCAAACACGATCTTATCATACGTATCGCGTTGAGTATGCCAGGTATAGTTACCATATGACCAGCTTAATGAGCTCAATGAGAAAGCAGGAGCGCCTGCAGCCACAAATGAAGCGTAATCAGAACCACCGCCACCAGGAGTACCTGGGAATGAAGTTTGAACCTGATTACGGATATCGGCAGGCACTTGCGACATCCAACGACCTAAGTAATCGTAGGCATGTAAAAATCCTTGTCCAGACAAGTTAACCACTCTTCCGGTTCCGTTATCCTGGTTAAATAAGGCTTGCAGATTCTTTACAATTTCCGGATGATCTTCTACAAACGCCCGGGAACCGTTCAAACCTTGCTCTTCGCTACCCCAATGTCCTACTAAAATAGTACGCTTAGGATTTGGATATACTTTTTTCAGGATACGCATAGCTTCCATCATAGTAATGGTTCCGGTACCGTTATCGGTAGCGCCCGTACCGCCATCCCATGAATCAAAATGCGCCGACAGAATTACATATTCTTCAGGTTTTTCAGTTCCTTTAATTTCGGCAATGGTGTTAAATGTTGGCACAACGCCTTGCTCTTTAGAATCTGCCTGAACGCTGATCTTAGGCTTGTTGCCAGATTCTACCAGGCGGTATAATAAACCATAATCTTCTAAAGCAATGTCTACAGTAGGCACTTTGGTGGTGTAAGCAGAAAAGATTTTATTCACACCAAATCCAGCCGACCAGTTAGAAGCCACTACCCCTGCAGCGCCTGCTTTTTCTAAAGCAACAGGCAAGGTACGGGCGTTATAACCGGTTTTGCTGATGCGCTGACGCCAGGCTTCAGTTTGAGCAGCACGCTCTTTTTTCATTTTTTCAAATGATTCTTTAGTGGCAAACTCTTCCCAGTTATAATCCGGACGACCAGTAGGCTGGTTCATGGAAATCATTACAAACTTACCTTTTACATTAGGAAGCCATTTTTGGAAAGCGATAGAATCGGCTACATCCGGGATAATTACCAACTCAGCGGTAACTGCTTTACCATTGGTAGAAGGGCTCCAGGCCAATTGTATTCCCTCTAAAGATTTAACACGAGGATAAACCATATCAATATGGGATACGCCGCGTTGCCAGCCACGCCACTCGCCCCATTTTTCATTTTTTGCCGAAATTCCCCAACCAGCATATTTATTTACAGCCCAATCATGAGCTTGTTGCATTTGTGGGGTTCCCACCAGGCGTGGGCCAATAACATCCACTAGCTCATGAGCTAATTTTTCCAGTTGAGAATTCTCTGTGGCCTCTTTTACAATGCTTTCAACTATAGGATTCTTAGTAGTTTGGGCAAAGGTCAAGCTGCCCGAAAACATCAAGGCTACGAACGTTAATTTCGTTCCGGTTTTTATAAAACCTGTTAAATGGTTGATTGTACTTGTCTTCATACAGCTAAGATATTTAAATAAAAAATATCGCAAATAAAATAAAGGGGGAACATTGCTTTTCTAACTGAAAAGATACATTGAAAGCTTCTCATTCTCACAAAATGCAAATTTATGGCAAACCCGCTTGAGCAAATGATCGTCCGGAAAATACGCCGGTATGGACCGCTTTCCTTTTATGATTTTATGGAAATGTGCTTGTATTATCCCCATTTGGGTTATTATACTTCATCCGAAGAAAAAATAGGCACATCCGGCGATTATTACACCAGCTCCAGCCTGGGCCCGGTTTTTGGCGCACTGCTGGCCCGGCAACTGGAAGAAATGTGGCAGCTTTTAGGCCGACAGGATTTTACCATTGTAGAATATGGCGCCGGAA
>DASQIU010000075.1:0-41864 GCA_035631395.1 Daejeonella sp.
TGCCGGAATATCTCTGGTGGTTGGCGGTATCGGTATTATGAATATCATGTACGTTTCGGTAACAGAACGTACCAAAGAGATTGGTTTGCGTATGTCTATAGGTGCCCGAGGCATCGATATACTGATGCAGTTTCTAATTGAAGCTGTTCTTATTAGTATTACCGGCGGATTAATTGGTGTAGTTATTGGTATTTCTGCAACCAAATTGGTTACTGCTTTTTTGCATTGGCCTACCTTAATAACGCAATCCTCGGTCATACTCTCATTCCTGGTATGTTTTATAACCGGAGTGTTCTTTGGATATTATCCGGCCTTAAAAGCCTCCCGCCTGGATCCAATTGATGCGCTTAGGTATGAGTAAGCAGAGGACGGATTTTCTCTGCGAATTAATCAAACAATATCTTCCTTATGCTGTGCTATATAATCCATTTTGGAGAAGAAATTAGTTTAGAATAAGGCGCTGAAATTTATAGAGATATATGCCTTCCATTGTAACCATTACGTTTAATCCGGCTATTGATAAGAGTACAACCATCAGCGCACTAATTCCGGAAAAGAAACTAAAGTGCACAGATCCGGTGTTTGAGCCTGGTGGCGGTGGAATCAATGTGGCAAGGGCTATAAAAAAGCTGGGAGGCACCGCAACAGCCATTTATTTTGCAGGCGGTTACTCCGGGAAATTTTTAACCCAATTGCTTGATAAAGAGGCAATACCTTCTATAGTTATTGAAAGTCAAAATCATACAAGAGAAAATCTGATTGTAAGGGATTTGTCTTCTGGCCAGCAATATCGCTTCGGGATGCCAGGACCATCAATTAATGCGGAAGAATGGCAGCGCTGCCTGCAGGAGATTGAAGCATTAAAAGAGGCTGAATATATTGTAGCCAGCGGAAGTTTACCGGCAGGAATTCCTGCCGATATTTTTGCAAGAATAGCTGGCATCGCTAAATTGAAAAAGGCAAAGTTTATTGTTGATACCTCTGGAGATGCTTTGAAATATGCAATGCAGGAAGGTGTTTATCTATTGAAACCAAATCTTGGTGAATTAAGTTTATTGGCAGGACAGGATGAATTGGATGGTAACCAGGCAGTAACTTTTGCAAAGGATTTAATTAATAAAGGTAACTGCGAAGTACTGGTAGTTTCAATGGGAGCAGCCGGTGCCATGTTGGTGTCAAAAAACGAGATGCATCGCATAGTGCCGCCGCTGGTAAAAAGGAACAGTACTGTTGGAGCAGGCGATAGTATGCTTGCTGGAATAATACTGAGTTTATCCAAGCAAAATACCTTGCTGCAAGCATTGCAATATGGGGTGGCATGCGGCACAGCAGCTACCATGAATCCGGGTACGCAGTTATGTAATTTAGAAGATGCCAAAAAACTGTTTGCCATTATTACTGCGTCTGGTTGATGGTGTTTTTGTAGATCAAGATCATGTTTTCTGTCGCCTATCAGGTTATTAATGATTTTTTATTCACTATAAATTAAATCAAATTGGAGAATTACATTTCAGGAGAAGAGGCGGTAAAAGTTATTCAATCTGGCCATCATGTTTTTGTACATGGTGGAGCTGCTACCCCTCATTATTTGTTGGAAAAAATGGTAGCCCGGGCGCCGGAACTAAAGCGGGTACAATTGATCAGTATCAGCACTTATGGGCCGGCGCTTTATGCTCAGGAAGCCTACAAGGATAATTTTCATATCAATTCCTTATTTGTTTCTGAAAATGTGCGGCAGGCGGTTAATGAGGGTCGGGGAGATTATGTGCCGGCTTTTATGAGCGAGATCCCTAATCTGTTTAAAAGAAAAATTATTCCCATTGATGTGGCCCTTATCCATGTTTCTCCGCCAGATTTACATGGATTTTGTTCCCTGGGCGTATCGGTGGATGTAGCTTCTACGGCTATCAAGATGGCCAAACATGTTATTGCCCAGGTAAATCCGAATATGCCCAGAACCTTTGGAGATGGAACGATCCATGTGAAGCATTTGGATGCCATGGTACATGCAGAACATGAGCTGCCGGAATTATTCCCCAGCAAAATGGATCCGGATGCAGCGGCTAAAATCGGAGCCTATTGTGCTGAGCTGATCGAAGATGGTTCCACTATTCAAACAGGCATCGGCTCCATCCCAGATGCGGTTCTGGCCAGTATTTTGGATAAGAAGGAACTCGGATTGCATACCGAAATGTTTTCTGATGGCATACTTCCACTAATTGAAAAAGGAGTAATCACCAATCAGCATAAAAATAATTGTCGTGGTAAAATGGTGACCGGTTTTTTACTGGGTAGCAAAAAACTGTATGATTTTGTGAATGATAATCCGGAAGTATTGGTGATGAATATCGATTTTGTGAATGATCCTACCAATATTCGCAATAACCCGAAGGTAATGGCTATTAATAGTGCTATTGAGGTGGATCTTACCGGTCAGGTATGTTCTGATTCAATTGGTACTTATCATTTTTCGGGAGTGGGCGGCCAACTTGACTTTATGAGAGGAGCAGCATTATCTGAAGGAGGAAAACCCATTATTGCCTTGAGTTCTACCACTACCAAAGGCGAATCCAAAATAGTATCATTGCTTAAAACCGGCGCCGGAGTGGTTACCACCCGTGCCCATGCCCATTATATTGTTACAGAATATGGCGTAGCTTTTTTATATGGAAAAAATATGCGTGAGAGAGCTAAGGCTTTAATTCAGATTGCGCACCCCAATCATCGGGAAACACTGGAAAAAGAAGCCTATGAGCGATTTAAAAATTTTTGAGAAAATCCATCTAACCTCCATGTTTTATTTTTCTTAATTGATCCAGATAATAGATTACTTTTTCATCGTTTAGTTGCTCAAAATCTTTATAAAATTCTCCTATCCCAAAAAAATGTTCCGGAATCAATACGCTTATTACTTCATCCACTTCTCTGGATAATTTCTGGAGGGCACTTTTGGATGATACCGGTACGGCGATTACTATTTTAGCGGGTCTGCTTTTTTGTAATACCTGTATAGTGGCCAGCATCGTATTGCCGGTAGCTATCCCGTCATCAACCACAATAACGGTTTTACCTTCGATGCTTTCGGGTTTTCTTTCTCCCATATATAGATCATGCATCTGTTGCAGCCGGGAGTGTACCCTTCCTACTTCCTCCTGAATGTATGCCTCCGGCACATTTTCGTGTGGAACAATAAAATAATCGGTCAGGCTGGCCGCTCCAATGGCGTATTCCTTATTATGCGGATGACCAATTTTTTTAATCAGGATCACTTCTAATGGGAAACCCAATTCTTTGGCTACCATATAAGCTACGGGAACCCCACCCCGGGGAACGGCCAGAACAATTCCCTGGGTGTTTTTATACTTCCTCAGTTTGGCTGCCAGTAATAAGCCCGCTTCTGTTCTGTCTTTAAACATATTTTTTATCAGAATTTATGGTTTGCAAATATTTTTCAAACCATTGGGCAGCCAGTTGTGCTACCTGATCCATTTTTCCTGCTTCTTCAAATAAATGTGTAGCACCTTCTACTATAACCAGCTCTTTTGGGCAATTCAATCTTTCAAATGCCTGTTTATTCAACATGATAACTTCGGTATCCCGGCCGCCCACAATTAAAAGTGTGGGCGCTTTTACCTGTGCTAAATAATTCATAGCCAGATCAGGACGCCCTCCTCTTGAAACTACTGCGTTAATTTCTGCTAATTGCGCTGCGGCTTGCAATGCCGAAGCAGCTCCGGTGCTGGCGCCGAAATATCCAATACGGCAATTTTCTGCTTCCGGTAACTTTTGGAGCCATTGCGTAACCTCACTTAAGCGACTGGCCAATAGATCAATATTAAATCGGTTGGAATAAATCTGATCTTCTTCCTCCGTGAGCAGGTCAAACAAGAGTGTACCAAAGTTTTTTTCATGGAGATATTCCGCTACTTTTCTGTTACGCACACTTAACCTGCTGCTGCCACTGCCATGCGAAAAAATAACGATCGCATGAGCCTGTTGCGGGATGATGAGGTCCCCCTTTAATATTTTTCCGCCGGCCGGAATGCTTAGCTCATTTGAAAATCGGTATTTCATGGTTGGTTTTATATCGCTGAAATCTTCTTTATTGGTTGGTAAGTTTCAGGTAATCTGTTATTTAAGAAACATAAATTTAAAGGACCTTGTTTATTTAAACCATGCGCTTCTTGAGCCGTTAATTTTTTGACGCATGGCAGAGCCAAAACAATAGGTATGCAGGCATTTATTAAATATTTTAAAGAAACCGGAATTGCCGATGTAGCAATGGTAGGCGGTAAGAATGCTTCTTTAGGCGAAATGTATTCCAGACTTTCTTCTAAGGGAATACAGGTGCCTAATGGTTTTGCCACTACGGCACATGCTTTCTGGTATTTTATCGATCAAAATCATTTACGGAAACCGCTGCATGCTTTAATGCAGAAGTTAGACCGGGAAAGTTTTTTAAATCTGAAAGAGATCGGTTCTCAGGCTCGTGAGCTAATCATGCAGTCGCATATACCGGAGCTATTGAGCGATGCGCTTGTTAAGGCTTATAAAGAAATGTTTCCTCAAGGAGATGCCGTTGCTGTACGCAGTAGCGCAACAGCCGAAGATTTGCCTGAAGCAAGTTTTGCCGGTCAGCATGAATCTTACCTGAATGTGCAAGGCGAAAAGAAGTTGCTGGAGGCGGTGTTAAAATGTTTTGCTTCATTATACACCGACCGGGCGATCAAATACCGGGAAGATAAAGGCTTTAGTCATGAAAAAGTTGCCCTTTCTGTTGGGATTCAAAAGATGGTGCGTAGTGATAAGGCCTGTTCGGGTATAGGCTTTACTCTGGAACCCGAATCCGGTTTTAGAGAGGTTATCCAAATTAGCGGTACCTGGGGATTGGGAGAGAATATTGTGCAGGGAAGTGTGATTCCCGATGAATTCATTGTGTTTAAACCAAGCTTAAAACGAAATAAAAAAGCAATTATTCAGAAGAAATTAGGTGAGAAAGCTAAAACAATGATTTATGCTTCTGATGAAAATGCAGCGGTTACTACTGTCAATACCGAAACTCCTCAGGAAAAAAAAGATCATTTTGTTTTGTCGGATCAGGAGATTACCCAGCTTGCTCAATGGACTTTATTGATTGAGGAGCACTATGGCAAGCCTATGGATATAGAATGGGCCAAAGATGGTTTGAGTAATGAGATTTTCATGATCCAGGCCAGGCCGGAAACGGTTCAGGCGCAAAGAAATCCTTATCAGATCAAAGAATATCGTTTGCTTGAAAAAGGCTTACGTTTATCGCAAGGCGAAGCTATTGGTAGTAAAATTTCGGTAGGAGTAGCCAGAATTTTAAGTTCTCCCCAACAGGGCGATAAAATCAGACCGGGTGATATTATTGTTACAGAAATTACTTCCCCTGATTGGGATCCTATACTGGCCAGATCGGCCGGTATTGTGACGGATAAAGGTGGCAGAACTAGTCATGCTTCCATTGTAGCCCGAGAGTTGGGGATACCCGCCATAGTAGGCTGCGGAGACGCTACGCGGAAAATTGCCGATGGGCAAATCATTACCATATCCTGTAGCGAGGGTAAAACCGGGTTCGTTTACCAGGATCAACTGAAGTATGAAGAATCGGAAGTGGATTTTAGTGCCGTCAAAAAGCCCGAAACGGTTCAGGTGATGCTTATTGTGGGCGATCCGGATAAGGCCTTCAAATTTTCATTTTATCCTAATGAGGGCGTTGGATTGATGCGCATTGAATTTATTATCACCCACTCGGTGCCCATACATCCGATGGCCCTGCTTCGTTTTGATGAGCTAAAAGATGAAGAGGTGAAACAAAAAATTGAAGCGCTTACTCATCCTTATCCTGATAAGGCACAATATTTTATAGATAAACTTGCCCAGGGAATAGCCACCATTGCTGCGGCTTTTTATCCCAAAGAAGTCATTGTGCGTACGAGTGATTTTAAGACGAATGAATATGCCAATCTGCTGGGCGGTAAAGAGTTTGAGCCCGAAGAGGAAAACCCGATGCTTGGTTTTCGTGGCGCATCCAGGTACTATCATGATTTGTACAAAGAAGGTTTCCGGCTGGAATGTGAAGCCTTGAAACAAATACGCTATGAAATGGGCTTGGATAATGTGAAAGTGATGATCCCATTTTGCCGTACCGTAGAAGAGGGGAGAAAGGTAGTGGAAGTGATGCGGAATAATGGCTTAGACCGAGATCAGGATCCGGGGCTGGAGATTTATGTGATGGCCGAAATTCCAAGCAATGTGTTGCTGGCCGAAGAATTTGCACAAGTGTTTGATGGCTTTTCCATCGGCTCTAATGATCTTACTCAGCTCACTCTGGGAATTGACCGCGATTCCGCAGTAGTTAGCGGTTTGTTTAGCGAGCAAAATGAAGCTGTCCGGCAAATGATGGCCATGGTTATTCATAAAGCAAAGACAGCCCATACCAAAATCGGGCTTTGCGGGCAGGCGCCAAGCGATTTTCCTGAATTTGCCCAGTTCCTGGTAAAAGAAGGGATAGATAGCATTTCCTTCAATCCGGATGCGGTGTTAAAAGGAATTGAAAATATTTGCCAAGCTGAGAAAGAAAACAAGAATAAAACAATCTGAAATAATATGGAACAAGTTTTTCAAAACAAAGTGGCCCTGGTTACCGGAGCAAGGTTTGGGAATTGCAAATACCGAAGAGCATGACGCCTTTTCTGTATGAAGAATACAAAAAAACAATTTGGAAAATAGAGCTAATAAAAAAATCGAGGCATGCTCGGGTTTTTTATGTTCTTTTTTTAGAGTGCAGGACTAATGCTTTGTTGTATCGCCTTACCTAGCTTGGGACAATTTTCTAAGGTGGCAAATGGTTTAAGAATGGGATTTAAGTTTGTCAAAAGCTTTATCGATTTTCTTCTTCTCCCATATTGGAATGCTTGAATAATTGTTAAATACTTTGACGAAAAACAAAATATGTCAATAGTTATATCTATATTGCAGACTTATTAATAACAATATAATGCAACAAGGAACAGTAAAATTTTTTAATGAAGCAAAAGGTTTCGGATTTATCACACCAAACGATGGTGGCAACGAGATCTTCGTTCATTCAACAGGTCTGATCGACAACGTTCGTGAGAACAGCGCGGTTAGTTATGATGTTGAAGAAGGCCGTAAAGGTCCGAACGCAGTAAATGTAAAAATAGCTTAATACACTATATCATCATTGTAAAGCATCCTCCTATCCGGGGATGCTTTTTTTGTTACACTTAATCAAAAGCATGGGTAGATCCACCGAAACATTTAGTAAGAAAGAGCGCGAAAAGAAAAAGCTCAAAAAACAACAAGACAAAAAAGAGAAGTCTGAGGCCCGTAAGACCAACGCCGTTAAAGGACAAGGTTTAGAAGATATGATGGCTTACGTTGATGGAAACGGCAACATTACCTCCGTGCCGCAAGAGCCGGGTAACCGGAAAAAAGTATCAGCACAGGACATCCAAATAAGTACGCCAAAACAGGAAGACGTCGAAGTCGAAACCGTGAGGAAAGGTACGGTTACCTTCTTTAATGAATCCAAAGGATTCGGTTTTATCAAAGATACGCAAACCCAGGAAAGCGTTTTTGTTCATATCAATTCAGTTGCCTTCGCGATCAAAGAGAACGATAAAGTTACCTTTCAAGTAGAGCCAGGACAAAAAGGACCTACCGCCGTTAAAGTTGCGAAAGCCAATTAACTATGAACATGGAAAAAAAAATCACGAACGAAGATCTTAAAATAGAATTACGTAAGCTGACCAAAGATGATTACCTGGGCTTAAAGACCTCGATGATTGAAGCTTACTCCGAATGGCCAGGCGCATCTTTCTGGGGTGAAAGCCATATCAATAAATTAGTGGAACTGTTCCCTGAAGGCCAGATCTGTATATTAGTAAACGGTGCAATCGCGGGCTGCGCACTGTCATTGATGGTAAATTATGACCAATTCGGCGACAATCATACCTACGCGCAGATCACAGGTAATTATAGCTTTTCCACGCATGACGAAAAGGGTGACGTGTTATACGGCATCGATTTTTTTGTCCACCCGGATTTTCGGGGCATGCGGATTGGCCGAAGGCTATACGACGCACGTAAAGAGATCTGTGAGCGGCACAACTTGAGGGCGATCATTGCCGGTGGCCGTATCCCGAAATATAAAGACTACGCGGATCAGCTGACACCGAAAGCATACCTGGAAAAGGTAAAGGGCAAGGAAATACATGACCCTACGTTATCCTTCCAGCTGGCTAATGATTTCCACGTCCGTAAGATCTTAAAAGGCTATTTGCCGGGAGATACACAATCATTGGAATACGCCTCGCTCCTGGAATGGAACAATATTTATTACAATGAAGTAGCGGCACACATTAACTCCAAAAAATCAGTTATACGGCTCGGCCTGGTGCAATGGCAAATGCGGCCTTTTCCGAATATGGAGTCGCTGTGCGAGCAAATAGAATTTTTCGTGGACGCGATAAGCGATTATCAAAGCGACTTTGTGCTGTTCCCGGAACTGTTCAATGCACCGCTTATGACTGCATACAATCACATGAGCGGTGCGGAAGCCATGCGGGAGATCGCTAATTTCACCATACCCCTGCGTGATAAATTTATCGATTATGCGATAAGTTATAATATCAACATCATTACCGGTAGTATGCCTTACCTGGAAAACGGCGTGCTGCAAAATGTAGGATATCTCTGTCGCCGGGACGGTTCTTATGAAATATACCGGAAGATCCATTTGACGCCGGCGGAGCAAAGTGCCTGGGGAATGGTGGGCGGTGACCAAATCGCCACTTATGATACGGATTGTGGCAAGATCGGCATCCTGATCTGTTATGATGTAGAATTTCCGGAATTACCGCGTCTGTTAGCCGAACAGGGTATGAAGATCTTATTCGTGCCTTTTATGACGGATACTCAAAACGGTTATACCCGCGTTAGAAGCTGCGCGCAGGCACGGGCTATTGAAAACGAATGTTATGTAGCCATCGCTGGTAGCGTAGGCAATTTGCCGAAGGTGCATAACATGGACATTCAATACGCCCAATCGGCGGTATTTACGCCTTCTGATTTTTCATTCCCAACCAATGGCATTAAAGCGGAAGCTACGCCAAATACGGAAACCACGCTGATTGCAGATGTAGATGTCGATCTGCTGAAAGAACTACACAATTTCGGATCGGTCAGAAACCTAAAAGACCGAAGGCTGGATATTTACAAAATCATCAACAAAAGTAAAAAACAGGTTTAAAGCGAAAGATTGAAGATTATGGCACGTATTGAAAGTGACCTGACGATCAAAAAAAGAATAAAATATGAATACCGATAAACAGACAGCCTTAATTATAAGGCCCGTAAATTTATATATGACCTGGGGAATGCCGCATTGGAAAATGGTTTTAAATCCGATGAAGGCTGGAAAGTACAAATAGCTACCGCTGCTGAAAAAAGGCACTTGAAAAAAATTACTATCCAATCTTAGCTACGAGCCTTCCGCCTGAAATTTTAAATGCTGCTTTTATCCTGGTAAAAGCGCTGCTAAATCAAGCTGTTAAAGCGCAGGATACTGTCCCACCTGAGCGTTTTACGAAGGAACCGGTATATCAATATCTGATGGCTTTTAACCCGAACCGCATCAGGCGTTAATTAAGCCACGTTAGTTTACACAAGTAGGCTATAATCGCCTTATGAGTTATGATATTGTTCGTAAAACTTTTTTTAAATCTTTATACTGGCTCACCGCACCTACTAAACTCATTGCCTTAATATAGTATCAGGCAAAATCGATCTGGCCTGAAGCCGCTTCTGGCACTTTTAGGGAACAAGTGATGGTTATTGTGCCATTCCCCCACAACGATCCCGGGCCAGATCTGATTGATGGACTTATCATCCAGGTTATAGTCATTACCTTCTTTTTGTTTGTCCAGGCCTTTGTCATGTCCTTCGTAATTGAAGGTAGGGACGCCTATCGCCCAAAAACCAGCTGCTCCGAACAGGCAGCATGCTAAAGCGTTTCCGCCTATTAAGTAAAATATACCGTATAAAAAGCTCCAGTTCAAAAGCCAGGATTGTATCGCATAGGGATTAACATAAGAACGCCAACGTAAAGATTGTTTCCGCTCACGCCTGTGTGCCGCATTAACAATTTTACCCGGTTATATTCAACTTTAGAAAGGCCTTTGGCAATAGGCTGAATCTTTCAACGCTAAAATTAAAGCCTTCAGGGCGCAGTATCGGGAAGTTGGAATGTCAATTTCTTCCTTTTTAGACTACCTAAATTATATGCCTAGTCCCAACTTTTGGGTCAGATCCATCCGAAGAGTAGGAGAGCCTTGAATTTGGAATTAAACAAAAAAGCCACCAAATTTTCATTTAGTGGCTTTTTCTGCGTCGGGATGGCAGGATTCGAACCTGCGGCCTCCACATCCCAAATGTGGCGCGATACCGGGCTACGCTACATCCCGAACTTTTGTACCTGCTCTGAAGTAGAACTGGTGGTTAAGGGTCTGCAAAGATAGATTTTTTGCAGTTTCTGACAAATTTTATTTCAAATAATTTTTATCAGCTGGCGGAGAGGGCGGGATTCGAACCCGCGGTACCGTTGCCAGTACGACAGTTTAGCAAACTGTTCCTTTCGGCCTCTCAGGCACCTCTCCATTTTTAATGAACGCCCCCCGTTGGGGTCTGCAAATATAGCAATTCAATAATGCCTGCAAAAAATATTTTCACTTGAATTATTTGTTTTTTCAGAACTATGAGGCCTTTTGCGGCTATGTGCTTAATTATTATTGGGTTGCGTGTTATGGTATGAAAATGAAAAGAGTACAAAATTTATGTTTTATGTGGTTCTTTGCTTTTAGCCTGACGAGATATTATGCAAAGGTTTTTCCAATCTAAACCCGATTATAGTGGAAAACCCGCAATGCAGCGTAGCGGAATGAGGATTTGGAACGGAAAGCGGGACTAGCGGAACCGATGGATTGAGGTATTGCTTTTTAAAATTGTTGATTTGGTATTCTAGTTAATTTGTTGATTAGAAAGGGTTTTCGTTTAAATTTTTAACGTTGTTATGCGTGATAATTTGCTCGAAATGGCATTCTATTGGAAAATGAACGACCTATTTCTGCATCGCATATTCAATCCGCACATGATAAATGCCCATGAGCATGGTTTTGAAGATCAATTTAATAGTTTCCAGGTCTTTTAAGGTGATATTGCTGTCGGTAAGCTGGTTTTGTTCTAATTTATAGTCGATGATGTTTTCAACCAGGTCGCTGATATTTTGTGCATCGGGTTCTTTCAGGCTGCGGGAAGCAGCTTCTACCGAGTCGGCCAACATTAACACGGCAGTTTCTTTTGAAAATGGGATAGGCCCGGGGTAGCGGAATATATTCTCATCGACAAATTTTTCGGGGAAGTTCTTCAAAAACGATTGATAAAAATAATCTACCCGGGTATTTCCATGATGCGTCCGTATAAAGTCAATCAGCATCTCCGGAATATGCTGTCGGCGGGCAATTTCTACACCTTTATGCACGTGTTGAATAATAATGCGGGCACTTTGCTCGTAAGAGAGGCTATCGTGTGGATTAATGCCTTGCTGATTTTCTATAAAATACTGCGGGTTATCCATTTTTCCAATATCATGATACAAAGCGCCGGCTCTAACCAGCAAAGCATTTCCTCCGATTTTAAAAATAGCCGCTTCGGCCAGGTTGGCCACCTGCAGAGAGTGCTGAAACGTTCCGGGAGCTTTAAAAGCCAGGTCTCTTAATAACTTGGTATTGGTATCGGTTAGTTCCATTAAGGTAACATCAGAGGTAATGCCAAATAGGCGTTCAAAGGCATAAATTAAAGGATAGGCCAGCAATGAAAGTACCACGCTGAAAATAAAGGGCATAAAATTGAACCATTCAATTGCATAAAGCGAACCATCGCGTATAAGGGAAATGCCCAGAAAGGCGATGAAATAATTGGTCAGAATAATGAGGGCGGATGTGAGAAATTGCGCCCGTTTAATGAGGTTTTTGATGCTGTAAATAGCTACCATACCGGCACTGATCTGCAAAAAGGCAAATTCAAAGCTATTAGGTACAAAAAATCCGGCAATTAATACCACCAATAAATGGATGTTCAGGGCTAAACGGGTATCAAATAAAATACGAATAATGATAGGAACTATGCAGTAGGGGATATAATACAGACTAGGCAAATTAATACGGATGGCCCATGAAAGTACCACCAGCATGCCGGTAATTACTAAAAGGATTAAGGAAATTTGACGGTTATCCTGATAAATATCTTTTCGAAACAGGTACAGAAATACTATTAATAGCGATAAGATTAAGCCTACCAGCAAAAACTGGCCTAACAGAACCATTTTGCTGTTGCCTACTACCTTGGCATCTTCTTCGTACGCGGCTTTCAAGGATTCTAGTTTCTGGTAGATTTCTGCACTAATATTAGTTCCATGAGCTACAATCAGCTCTCCTTTCTGCACCATTCCACGAGTTGTGGAAATGCTATTGATAGCATCATCTTCTAGTTTATTCGTCAGGCGTTCATCATACTGATAATTAGCTTGTAAATGGTCGTTAATTATTCTTAATAACCAGGCTTTATTTTTAATTTCAGCAGATTTATTTAGTGCCTCTTCGGCAAATTTTCTGGCGCTTTCAATCGTAAATACATCCAGGGTGTTTAATTGCCGGGATACATTATTATTTACCAGACTAAAGTTGTAGTCGGCATTATTGCGCTGGTATTTTTTGAGCAAATTGATTATACCCCGCCGATAAATTTGCTGTAAAAGCTGGTTGCCATATAGCTGGTATTTTTTCTTTTCAGCATCATTTACTCCGGCAGCTTTCCATCGGGCTTCAAAATCGACATTGAAATTAGCAATGGCCGAGGGGGAAATATCTTCATCTTCCTGGTAGATAGGCAAGATTGATTTCAAGATTTCTTCCCGGTCTTTTTCTATTTCCTGATTGGTTTTTTTGATAGCAAAACTATAGGGCGAAATCAGGTCTTTTTGCATCCAAATTTTACCTTTTTCATATTCAAACCTAAAACGGGCCTGTTTGGGTAATACCAAGGTCACTATTAGCACACAAACCGCCATCATGATAAATTTCAGATTGGTAGCGTACTTGCGGTAAATAATCAGGTGCGAATTTTTCTTTAATCGGGCCACAGGTAAAATCGTTTAGGCCAAATTTAATAATTTATGTTAACGCCTGACACAGGGTTAATTCAAAATTGCGCAATACAAAATCCGGCAACAAGTGTTATACTTTTTTGTAATTAGATCCATCCATCGTTCTAGTCATATGCTGAAAAGTTCAATTTTTTGGTTTTTATAAGGTTTGAAATGAGGTATTCTACAGATTCTCATCAGATTTCCCTGCCGGGATTTTCTTATAGATTGATTTTCCTGTTGCTTTTTTCTGCAGGCTTTGAAACTTTCGGACAGCAGATTGAAACTAATAATCTGAATAGGATTAATACCCGGTTTCAGGAGATTTTCATGGAAAATACCTCCACCAGCTCTTTTGGTAGAGATTGGGGAGCACCCTATAAAACATTACTTTCGGCCGATTTAGCCACTAATTTTGTGCTTTTTAAGTCAGCCAAGGTGGGCGTTTTTTTTGTTTTTACTCCGCGTATCAAGGCCTTTCTTTTTGACCATCCTACTTCAGTCAGGTCGCCAAGCTTTTTGCCGGGTGCAACCTTGTATTTACGGGAAAATAGAGATATTAATCGTCCTCGCTTTTTTACCATCTCTTATAATCATCACTCTAATGGCCAGAGTGGACCGGGGTTAAATCCTGATGGAACCATTAATCAGAAAGGAAATTTTGCCACCAATTTTGCCACCTTTAAATATTACCAGGGAAATGTTTATAACCGCCCGGGGCAATCACGTAGTCAGTTCTATAACTTAGGCATAGAAGCTCATATGGCACTTTTAAATACCGGATATGAGATACACCTGAAAAATAATTATGGCTTTTTTAGGGTAAATGGAAGTTGGACCTACAACATCCTCAAAAAGCAGGTTGAAGGGCAGGAGGATGCTGAGATGGCGCAAAAAAGTAATTTTCAGCGTTTGCAGGTAGATTTCAGCTACATTATTGATACCTATAAAAGCTATCCTTTAGATGCTGCGCATAAAAGATTGAATATGGCAGCCAAATATATGTACCGTTTTAATTTCATGGATAATGTAGCAGTTCTATTGTCTGCAGGATATAAAGGCCAGGATGACTATAATATCTATTTTGAAGATAGTTATTCCTATTTCAAGGTGGGCCTGATATCTGGATCCGGATTTTCCGACCATTTCAGGAGAAAATAATTAAGGCGGAAATATTAGAAGAATTAGTCTAAACGATTCAGGCTTAAAATCCTTTAATTATATAAATACCTTTTTGTAATGAAAAAAATAGCGATTAATGGATTTGGAAGGATAGGCAGGGCCGCATTAAAGGTGATTATGGAAACTGATGGTGTAGAAGTGATAGCGGTTAACGACTTAATGAATATAGAAAATGCAGCTTATTTATTGAGATACGATTCGGTATATGGGATTTATGAAAAGAAAGTAAAAGCTGATGTCGATCATCTATACATTGAAGGTAAAAAAATAGCCTACAGCTCTGTCAAAAATCCGACAGAATTGCCCTGGAAAGCATTGGGAGTAGAAGTGGTAATAGAAAGTACCGGCCATTTTACCAATAGAGAAGATGCTGAAAAACACATTCAAGCCGGTGCAAAAACAGTGGTTATTTCAGGTCCCTCAAAAAGTAAAGATACCCCAACCGTAGTACATGGGGTAAATACTCAGGATGGTAAGACCAGTATTTTTTCCTGCGCCAGTTGTACCACTAATAATATTAGCCCGGTAATTGAAGTTTTGGGTAGGCGCCTGGGCATTAAAAAAGCCATTTTAAACACGATACATGCTTATACAGCCTCGCAGCACCTGGTTGATTCTCCATCTGGCAGAGCACCCAGAATGGGGCGGGCGGGCGCCCATAATCTTTCTCCGGCATCAACCGGGGCGGCAATTGCTACTACCAAAGCATTGCCGCAATATGCCGGAAAGTTTGACGGCATCGCCATTAGAACGCCTATTCTGGTAGGCTCCATTTCTGATATTACTTTTATCGCCTCCAGAAATACTTCGGCTCAGGAAATCAATCAAATATTAACTGAAGAATCTCAAACAGAAAGATACCGTAAAGTGATGGCGGTAACCCATGATCCTATTGTTTCATCGGATATTATTAAAAGCCCGTTTGCCTCTACCGTAGATCTGGAAATGACCCGGGTGGTTGACGGAAACCTAGTGAAGGTTATGGCCTGGTATGATAATGAATGGGGATTTACCAATCAAATGATCAGGCAAATTTTGGAGACTTGAGTCTGAGCCAGAATTTAGGTAATTTTGATGATTTATCGGGTGTTAAACTTGCCAATTAAAATCACGGATTTTAAGGATTAAAAGATTTCGCTGATTTTTAGTCTGGATCCCCCATTAATCTGTGAAATTACTTAATCTGCTTAATCCGTGATTCGAACAATCTTTAAAGAGATAGCGGACAGCAATTTTTTAAAATAGCGAAGGATTCCCCCCGGGTTTCATTCTGTTCAGATGCTTATAGGCCAGCTCGGTACATTCCCGGCCTCTGGAGGTACGCATCAGATAACCTTCCTGAATTAAAAAAGGCTCATAAACTTCTTCAATAGTTCCTTCGTCTTCACCTACGGCCGTGGCAATGGTTTTTATTCCAACCGGGCCACCTTTAAATTTATCGATAATCGTGGCCAGGATCTTATTGTCCATTTCATCCAGTCCATGCTCATCCACATTTAAAGCATTAAGGGCATATTGGGCAATTTCAGTGTCAATATGGCCATTTCCTTTAATTTGGGCGAAATCACGGGTACGGCGCAATAATGCATTGGCAATACGAGGGGTACCGCGGCTACGGCGGGCAATTTCATAAGCGCCTTCATCAGAAATTGGCGTATTCAGGATATGCGCTGACCTTAACACAATGGTCGTTAATAATTTGGCGTCGTAATATTCCAGGCGGCTGTTGATGCCAAAACGGGCCCTAAGTGGCGCCGTAAGCAAACCGGATCGGGTGGTGGCGCCTACCAGCGTGAACGGATTCAAGGAAATCTGTACCGAACGGGCATTGGGGCCTGTTTCCAGCATGATATCGATCTTAAAATCTTCCATGGCCGAATACAGGTATTCTTCTACCAAGGGGCTTAAACGGTGGATCTCATCGATGAATAAAATATCCCCTTCTTCCAAGTTGGTTAGTAAACCAGCCAGATCGCCGGGTTTATCCAACACAGGACCAGAAGTAATGCGAATATTGACGCCCATTTCATTAGCGATAATATGCGAGAGGGTGGTTTTTCCTAATCCCGGAGGGCCATGCAACAACACATGATCTAAGGCTTCGCCCCGTAATTTGGCTGCCTGAACAAATATTTTCAGATTCTCCAGGATCTTATGCTGGCCAGTAAAATCCTCAAAAGCCTGCGGACGCAATGCTCTTTCAACATCACGTTCTACCGGGCTAAGATTTTCAGCGCTGGGGTCCAGATTTTTATTCATGCCGTAAAGGTAATGGAAAGCCCCCAAGGTTGAAAGCAGTGGCGAATGGTTTATCTGGAAATGTTAATTTGAGGATTTGTTTATTCGTTAATTGGGGAACAAAACTAAGAAGACGCAGAGAATACAAGTCTACGATTCGGCTATTTCATGCCCAATCATATTAATCACCTAAATCACAGTTCAGACCCAATTCCTAAGCTTCTTTTTGTTGGTATTTTCTAAACCAGCTATTCACTTTGATCTGGATCACGCCCAGAAATGCTTCTCTGAATATCCGGGTGCTCATTTTGGAGGTACCTTCGGTGCGGTCGGTAAAAATGATGGGAACTTCTACCACATTAAATCCATGCTGAATAGCGGTAAATTTCATCTCGATCTGGAAAGCATAACCGATAAAACGAATTTTATCCAGTTCAATGGTTTCCAGTACTTTGCGGCGATAACATTTAAATCCGGCGGTGGTATCCTGGATATTTATTCCAGTGATCCAGCGTACATATACCGAAGCGAAATAGGACATTAAAACCCGGTTCATGGGCCAGTTAACCACATTGATTCCTTTGATATATCGGGAACCAATAGCTACATCGGCTCCATCCAGGCAGGCTTGTTTTAGACGGATCAAGTCATGAGGGTTATGCGAAAAGTCGGCATCCATCTCAAAAATAAATTCATAATCCTTTTTCAAAGCCCATTTAAACCCATGAATATAAGCCGTACCCAGTCCCAGTTTTCCCTTGCGTTCTTCGATAAATAACTTACCCGAGAACTCGCCCTGTAAATGTTTTACAATATCGGCGGTGCCGTCTGGTGAGCCATCGTCAATAATCAGGATGTGGAAATTATCAGGTAAAGAAAATACAGTGCGAATGATCTTCTCAATATTTTCTTTTTCGTTATACGTAGGGATAAGTACTAAGCTGTCTGATAACACGGATTCTGGTTTTATGAGGCGAATATAGCAGTTTATACTAAAAAACCCGTGATGTATTCCACCACGGGTTCTATTTTTGAGGGATTTGTTTGGATTAACTTACCCCACTCATCATTCTTTTCAATATCGGAGAGAGCAATAATAAGATCACCCCGGCGCAGATAGAAGTCAGCGTCAGGAAGCTGAATAATTGCATATCCGGCAGGTAATTTTTCAGTACAGATTCCAATACACCGGCCATATAATTGGCTAAGGCGATAGAGGCAAACCATAATCCCATCATTACCGAAACGATCTTTTGCGGAGATAATTTAGAGATCATAGATAAACCAATTGGAGAAAGACAAAGCTCGGCCACGGTATGTAAGAAATATACCATTACCAGCCACATCGGGCTTACCAGATTACCGCCACTTGCCGCTGAATTGGCAGCACTCATCACCACAAAACCAATACCCAGGAAAATTAAAGCCATAGCAAATTTTACCGGAATATTAGGATTTTTGCCAATACGAGACAGGCTCAACCATAACATGGAAATAACAGGAGCTAAAGAAATGATCCAGATCGAGTTAACGGATTGGAACCAGGCTGCCGGTACTTCCCAGCCAAATACACTACGGTTGGTATTGCTTTCGGCAAACAGGTTGAAAGTTCCGCCGGCTTGTTCAAATCCAGCCCAGAAGAAAATGTTAAAGAAACAAAGAATGAAAATTACGCCCACCCGTTTCCATTGTACATTGCCTTGGGTGTTACTGAAAATGATATAAGCCAGAGCCAATGCGCCTACAATGGCTAATATGGTAGTCAGGTTAGATTTAGCTCCTTCGCCTAAAGTTCCCCAAAATGCTAGTAAGCCGTATACCAGGGCCAATGAAGCTACTACATATACTAAAACGTTAACCCAGTCTTTGGTTATTAATTTTAAAGTTTCGCCGGCTTTTGCTAAACGGTTTGGCGGGAAACCAACATTGCCCAGCAAACGTCCTTGTACGGCAAACCATACGGTTCCTAAAATCATACCTACGCCGGCAGCACCAAAGCCATAGGCCCAGCCAAACTCAACGGCTAAATAACCGCAAACCAGGGGAGCCAGGAAAGCACCCAGGTTAATACCCATGTAAAAAATGGTAAAGGCTGAATCTTTACGCGGATCATGGTCTGAGTAAAGTTTACCTACAATGGTTGAAATATTGGGTTTGAAAAATCCGTTTCCAATAATCAATACTCCTAAACCTAATTGTAAAAGCCAGGTACGGGTTTCTACATTCCCTAAATGGGAGTAGGCCAGGGTAAATTGACCCAATGCCATCAAAATACCACCAATGAAGATGGCTTTCCGCTGGCCTAAAACTTTATCGGCCAATAAACCCCCAACAATGGGAGTTAAATAAACTAAGCCCGTAAAAATGGCATAAATTTCCAGCGCCGAAGTTCTGTCGAGTTCAAAACCGCCATTAACTATTTGAGCGGTAAGATACAGAACCAGTAAGGCACGCATTCCGTAGTAGCTGAAACGTTCCCACATTTCGGTGGCAAACAGCACATACAGTCCTTTCGGATGTCCCTTGGGCGTGCTTTCCAGCACTTCAGGTTTTAGAGTTTCTGATTGATCTATCATCTTTTTTAAAGTGTATTTAGCGTTATTTTGATTTGCAAATTAAGCATGTTGATTGATAATTCCTCGCAACCATTTGATCATGGCAAAAATAATTAGTCCGGCAATCAAACAAGCGGTAAAGTTTACCAGGAAGAAATTGGCTTTATGATCATAAGTATCCCATAAAGAAGCCAATACGCCCGATAATTTATTGCCAATGGAAGTAGCTAAAAACCAGCCGCCCATCATTAAAGAAGTGAGGCGTGCAGGAGCTACTTTAGAAACCAGGGATAAGCCAATAGGCGAGAGGAACAACTCTCCAATGGTAACCACCGCATAAGAACCAATCAACCACCAGGCGGAAGCTTTGTCGCTGGTCATATCGGTACTCCAAACGGCGGCAGCCATTACCAGCGTAGATACTCCGGTAATTAATAAGCCATAGCCAATTTTAGCCGGAGTGGAAGGTTCTGCATTGCGGCGACGCAGGAAACTGAAAAAACTAATTACAATAGGTGTTAACAGAATGATGAAGAACGGGTTAACCGATTGAAATATCTCGGTAGAGATCAGTTTCAGACTTTTATCTTCTGTCGGCCATTTTGATTTAGGTAAATTCTGGAAATAAGGATTAGCGGATAAAACCTTGATGGGTTTTCCGTTAAGATCTTTTTCCGCCCGGAAATACGGGTCATATTTAGGGAAGGAGTCTTGTTTGGTACTTACTTCCTGTAACATGCCAAACGGTTTCATTACCGGACTAACCGATTCAGGAATCTGGCGGTGAGTATAAGTTTCGGCCCAGGTAGTTAATGCAGATGAATTTTGTTTAAAAACAGCCCAGAATACAATCACGACAGCAAAAATGGCTAATAAAGCTGCTACCCGCGATTTATCTTCCTTATTGGATTTCATCAACAGATTGATATAAAATCCGATGATCGGGATACAGGCAATAATGAAAGCATCGGTAGAATCTGATCCGAAAATATTGCCCGGAATAAACCATCCGATGACCCCAAAAGCGATGGCAGGAACAAAGATCAGCCACATCACCTTAGAAACCGACATGTCTTCCGGATTGGCCGGTTTGCGGATATCGGCATCTTTAATATACTTGGTGCCCGATAAAAACCACAAAACGCCAAACAACATACCGGCGCCGGCCGCGGCAAAAGCATAGCCCCAGCCATATTCATTACGCATATAAGCGGCCACAAAATTGCAGATAAAAGCTCCAACGTTAATACCCATGTAAAAAATGTTGTAGCCGGCATCTTTAAGCGGTTTACGCTCATCGGTAGAATATAAATTACCCAACAAGGTAGAGATATTGGGTTTGAAAAAACCGTTTCCTACAATGATCAGCAACACAGAAGCCCAGAAAAAAGTCATTCCCGGAATAGCCAGGCCGAAATAGCCCAGCGACATAAGGATACCGCCAATTAGAATGGATTTACGATATCCCAAAATACGGTCGGCAATCAGACCTCCTAAAAAGGGAGTTAAATAAACTAAGCCCAGGTAGGTACCTACAATGTCAGAACCTTCGGCACGGCTTAAACCGATGCCACCTTTGGCAGTATCTGTTAAATAAAGAAACAGGATCCCCAGCATCAGATAATAACCAAAACGTTCCCACATTTCGGTAAAAAAGAGCACATACAAACCTTTGGGGTGTTTTACTTTTGCTGTTTCAGACATAATTGAAGTAAATTTTTTTTCAGTTTAAAAGTATTTATCAATAAAAAAGTCTTGCTGGGTTTTAAACCGGCAAGACTTCAAGGATACGAATTAATTTTTTTTAAAAGCTCAATTCCACACAAAAAATCCTGCACACTAAATCATAAAAAAGCTCTAATTTTTTCTTGGCAAACGCCCTCCTCCTATAGTTTTAGGGTCATTAAACTGATCATCTTTATGGGTAGGAGGATTCTTTAGTTGTAAATCTGATAGCAGTTTCCAGCGTCCGTTAACCAATTTATAGCCATCATATGAAAAGTCCGGGCCATACATATCGTATTTTCCTTCCAGTTTAGGATCAGGGGGCGCAAGATGGTCAAACACAATCATCCCATCCTTAGGGGTATAATTTAAAACCATCGAAGCCTTTCGGGTGTATTCAAAAATCACCCGCTTTTTATTCGGTAGGTCTTTATCGCCATCAAAAACAGGCATGCCAAATTGGGCTTTTCCGTCTTTAAAAGATAATACCTCGATTACTTTCTTGTTCGATTTTACGGTATTACCTTTCCATCCTAACAGAACATAATAAGGCACACGCACATTATTGGTTACCGGAATGATGCTGTAATATTGGGCGCCATACCATTTTTCGTTAGAAGTTATGGTATCGGCTGGATTTTTTATTTCCGACGAAAAATCAATCAGCGGATGCATTTGCAGTTTTCCGTCCGGGGTATTCATCTGAATGGTACCATAATAGCGGTAGCTACCATCGTTATTCATCACACTCCAACTAAATATCCGGAACTTGCGGTCGGGAGAGGTTTGGATGGTGATGGATTTGAGCGAATCGAAATTAAAATTAAAAGAATTAGGCGTTTTTAAAGCTTTTACCAGGGTTTTAATAAAGGAATAACTGGCATTGTAACGTTCTGGTTCACCGCCGTTATTCACCATTTCATGGCTAAAGATCAGTAAGCTATCCTGATAAAGAGCCAATTGTCCGCGGTTCGATTTATCGTCCGAATGCTGAGCCCAAGCTACAGGAGCCTGGCTAAACAAAATCAATAATAAGACTAGGATAAAACGCTGCATACTTTTAATTAACGCATATTCTCAATAACCAGGGCGCTGGCTCCGCCGCCACCGTTACAAATACCGGCCACACCAATTTTTCCGTTGTTTTGTTGCAATACGTTTAATAAGGTTACCACGATGCGTGCTCCGGAAGCACCCAGCGGATGGCCTAAAGAAACGGCGCCACCATTTACATTTACCTTAGCCGGATCTAAATTTAGCTTTTGGTTATTGGCAATAGATACTACCGAAAAAGCCTCATTGATCTCATAGAAATCCACCTGTTCAGCCGAAATACCTGCGTTTTTCAAAGCTATCGGAATGGCTTTAGCAGGCGCTGTGGTGAACCACTCGGGAGCCTGCTGCGCATCGCCATAACCTAAAATGCGGGCAATGGGTTTTAGACCCAGCTCTTCGGCTTTTTCCTTGCTCATTAAAACCAGGGCGGCCGCACCATCATTTAACGTAGAAGCATTGGCCGCGGTTACAGTTCCTTCTTTCTTAAAAACAGGTTTTAAAGAGGTAACTTTATCAAATTTAACTGTGGACGGTTCTTCATCTTCAGTAATCTGGGTAGTTTCGCCTTTGCGGCCAACTATTTCTACCGGTACAATTTCTTGCTGAAATTTTCCACCAGATTGTGCAGCCTGCGATCTTTTATAGGATTCTATGGCATAAGCGTCTTGCTCTTCACGGCTGATATGGCATTCAGTAGCGCATAATTCGGCTGCCGAGCCCATGTGGTAATTGTTGTATACATCCCATAAACCATCTTTTACCAATCCGTCAATAATCTGTCCGTCGCCCAAACGATATCCGTTGCGGGCTTTATCCAGGTAGTAGGGAACATTGCTCATGCTTTCCATACCGCCGGCTACCACAATATCGTTCTGACCGAGAGCAATATTTTGGGCAGCAAACATGATAGCTTTGGTACCGGATGCACATACTTTATTAACGGTAGTTGCGGGAATATCAGGTAAACCGGCAAATTTAGCAGCCTGAGTGGCCGGAGCCTGGCCTAAATTGCCCGATAATACATTACCCATAATCACTTCCTGAACCTGCTCAGGCTTAATATTCGCTTTCTCAATGGCTCCCTTAATGGCTGCCGCTCCTAAGCGGGTAGCCGATACGGAAGACAAACTGCCGCCAAAACTGCCAATAGGCGTACGAACGGCTGATATGATATATACTTCTTTCATCAGTTTAAGGTTTATTCGGGATGCAAGTTAGGAATTTTTGGTGTTTATTTGATGATACGTGGATTTGTGAATTTGGTAATCGTCTGTCGTTTTTCGTTCTCCGTCTATCGTTGCTGAATTCGTGAAGATTCGTCTAACTCGTGAAATTTATGTCTTTATTTGCCGCCTTAAATTCGGGGCAATTCACTCAATTCGTGAAATTCGTTTTTTAAAATTCGTTAAGAAGATCGTCTAATTACTGCAATAAGTGCTTTTTTAAATTAGTGCAATTCGTGAATGTGCTACCTTTGCGGCTTTAAGCACCTTTCCATGAAAATCCCTTCAATCATTAAGAATAATATCGGCTTTATATCTGCTCTTGCCTTATTGCTTATCCTGTATATAAGCGTAGATGCCAGATCGTTAATGATCAAAGGGCTGATGGAAACCGGTATTTATACGCCCAGCATGCCCGAAACTAAAACCCTGGCTACTTCTAATTCTTTAAAGGAAGTTCCGCCGGGACTGTCTTTTGTTAACCTGGAAGGAAAAGTGATTGAGCTTTCTGAGCAAAAGGGGAAAGTGGTGTTTATTAATTTCTGGGCCACCTGGTGTCCTCCCTGCCGGGCCGAAATGCCCTCCATCAATAAGCTGTATAACCAACTTAAAGACAATAAAAATGTCGTCTTTTTGATGGTAGATGTGGATAGTAAATTAAAGGACTCCGAAAAATTCATGGAACGCAAATCCTACCAATTGCCTGTAGTAGGGGCCGCCTCTTCCATTCCCGACTGGATGTTTTCTGGTGCATTACCTACCACGCTCATCATCGCTCCCGATGGAAAAATAGTTTTCAAACATTCTGGCGTAGCCCGTTATGACCGGCCACAAGTATTGGAGTTTATAAAGGGACTGTTGCAGTAGATTGGGCTTCGATATCGTCGATCGTTTTTCGTTGGTGTCAGCCGTCTATCGTTTTTAAGTTCGTCAAATTCGTATTCCTAGTTTTTTTAAATATTCGCCCAATTAGTGTTTCCAAAAAATTATCATTTAGACAATGCCAAAAAACAGTAACTTTAAGTATGATTCGCAAAGTTATCAAGCCTCAAAAGCAAAGAGTTTCTTTGGAATTAACCAAAGATTTCTTGGGTAAGAAGGTAGAGATTATTGCCTTTACCATTGAGGATACTGAAGATGTTCTAAAAGTGGAAGAAAGCCAGTGGCCATACTTGCTTAGTGAAAAATCTTTAGCTAAAGATTGGTCAAGCCCGGAAGAGGATCAGGCATGGAAAGATTTATAAAAAATGCTAAGCATCCGTTTTTCGTCTATCGTTTTTCGTTAGAATTAGCCCAATTCGTGTTTCTCTCCACGATTTTTAATTAAATCTGCAAAGGCCAAAAATAAATTCTTCCTTTGCCTTTTTGACCAATACTGATGAATACCCATTATTATAAAATAGCTGCCGAGTTTTCACTGGCTGAAAAACAGGTACAAACCACGGTTGATCTGTTAGACGAAGGTGCCACCGTTCCATTTATTTCCCGTTATCGTAAAGAATTAACCGGTAGTCTGGATGAAGTTCAGGTGGCCGCCATCCGCGATCGCATCCAGCAATTGCGTGATCTGGATAAACGTCGGGAAGCCATCTTAAAATCATTAACCGAACTGGGTAAACTGAGCCCTGAATTGGAAAAACAGGTGCGTGAGGCCGAAACCATGACCTTACTAGAAGATATTTATCTGCCTTATCGCCCTAAACGGAAAACCCGGGCTACCACCGCCCGCGAAAAAGGCTTGCAGCCACTTGCTGACCTGATCCTGGAACAAAATACGCTTGATTTGCAGGCAGAGGCCGCCCCATATATTGACGAAGAAAAAGGTGTTTTAAGTGAAGAAGACGCTTTAGCCGGAGCCCGAGATATATTGGCCGAATATATGGCCGAGCAGCCTGAACTACGGGCGCAAATGCGGGAATTCTTTGTTCAAAAAGGACAATTCCATTCCACGGTACTGAAAGGCAAAGAAGAAGAAGCCATCAAATACAAGGATTATTACGATTGGGCCGAATCGTTGAATACAGCTCCTTCGCACCGTATTTTGGCTATGCGCCGCGGAGAAAAGGAAATCATGCTTTCGCTGGATATCGAAGTTCCCGAAGATGAAGCGCTGGCCATTTTAGACCGCATGTTTGTAAAAGCCTCCAACAGTTCTTCGGATCAGATGCGCCTGGCTATTGCCGATAGTTATAAGCGACTGCTAAAACCTTCTATGGAAACCGAAGTGCGTTTGTTGAGTAAAAAACGGGCAGATGAAGAGGCTATCCGCGTTTTTGCCGAGAATGCCCGCCAGTTATTATTAGCCGCTCCAATGGGGCAAAAAAGAGTAATGGCAATCGACCCCGGTTTTCGTACCGGTTGTAAAGTGGTTTGTCTGGATGAGCAGGGCCAGTTGTTGGAAAACGTAAACATCTATCCGCATAATGGCGCCGGAGGTTTAGCTGAAGCGCAAAAAACAATCAGCTATTTAACTGAAAAATATAAGATACAGGCTATTGCCATTGGAAATGGTACGGCCGGCCGCGAAACGGAAACCTTTGTGCGTGCCTTAAATTTGCCGGGCGTAACCGTAGTGATGGTTAACGAAAGCGGTGCCTCCATTTATTCGGCTTCTGAAGTCGCTCGAGAGGAATTCCCGGATAAAGATATTACTGTACGAGGTGCAGTTTCTATTGGTCGCCGTTTGATGGACCCATTGGCCGAGCTGGTGAAGATTGATCCTAAATCCATCGGCGTGGGGCAATACCAGCACGATGTGGATCAGAATAAATTGCAAGCTTCACTAGACGATACGGTGATCAGTTGTGTAAACTCGGTAGGAGTGGAACTGAATACAGCTTCTAAACAAATCCTGGCTTATATTTCAGGACTGGGCCCTCAGCTGGCGCAAAATATTGTGGAATATCGCAACCAAAACGGAGCTTTTAAACGTCGTACCGAACTAAAAAAGGTACCTCGTTTGGGTGATAAAGCCTTTGAACAAGCTGCCGGATTTCTTCGCATCCGGAATGCAGAACATCCATTAGATAGCAGTGCCGTGCACCCTGAGCGCTATGCCCTGGTAGAGCAAATGGCTAAAGATTTAGGCTGTAATGTATCTGATTTAATGAAAGATGAACAGCTTCGGCGCAAAATAAAACTGCAAAACTATGTAAGTGATACGGTGGGGTTACCTACGCTGAATGATATTTTAATGGAATTGGCCAAACCCGGCCTGGATCCGCGGGAGGCCTTTGAAACATTTAGCTTTACCGAAGGAGTAAATGCCATTCAAGACTTGAAAGTGGGCATGGAACTTCCCGGTATTGTTACCAATATCACCGCGTTTGGGGCTTTTGTAGATATTGGCGTGCATCAGGATGGTTTGGTACATTTAAGCCAGTTGGCCAATCGCTTTGTTAAAGATCCTAATGAAGTGGTTAAAGTAAGCCAGAAAGTAATGGTAAGGGTTACCGAAGTAGATATTAACCGCAAACGTATTGCTCTTTCAATGAAAAAGGAGGGTGGTGCAGAGCAGTCTTCGTCTACTAAACCCAAAGGGAACTTTCCAAAAACGAAGAAAGCCGCTCCGGAAACGGATATGGTCAGTAAATTAGCGGCATTAAAGAATAAATTTAGCTGATTAACTAAGTGCTTATTATTTATTGATTTAAGGGTGTTCTGTGGAGCACCCTTTTTCATTTTACACCTGAGGAGCATTAACTTATTAAACCACAAAAAATCAGAAACTGCTTTTTATCCATTTTGTATAAAACAGTGGTATGCAATTGAACAATAAAGAATAGGCATAGCGCATTGTTTAGCATCCTTTCAGCTTTATATATTTTCAGAAGGAAATCATTAATGTTCAGAGAGGTGCAGGACGAGAGGGTTTGCCGAAAAACAAAATGGACTTAATGCTAATTCCGCTTCACCATTATCGAACAGCACGCCATAGTAGTGCAAGTAGAAAAATTATTGGGTAAATGTGCCAGGTTACAAAAGAAAATAGAAAACTTAAATACTCACAGCAAAACCTTATTAAAAGCCTTGTTTAACGAGACCTTTGCCGTGCAAGACCGTGAAACGGTCGAATGTTTATAGAAAATGAATAATAGCAGACATACGACCCCATTCGGGGTCGCAAAATCGAATAATCGTAATTTCTATAAACATTTAATCCCTTCGGGATTCGCACAACGCTGCTCGAAAAAAGCCACTGAGAATTGCATAAAAACTCTCAGCGGCTTTTTATATGAATATGCCAGAGTTTGAAAACTCAAATCAAGCCGTGGCCTAAGAAAATAAAAGCCAAACGAAGCACAAACGAATATCAGGATTTGTTAAAAGGCGGCCTGAGGTGCTTTGTTTACATATCAATCCCAAAATCAAATATTACCCAAAAATCTGAAACGCTTCTGTTGTCCATCAATGCAATTTAACGAAAGGGTAAATGAAGGACGATCAAAGATTACCCCAAATCAGCAAATTCACAGATCCTCAAATCAACAATTAATCCTAATCCATTTAATACTTTTTTGTCTTATTTTACCTTAAAGCAAACCGATGCTGGGCTTTGCTGTATATGTATATAATTATCAGGGTTTCACTTGATAATCATAAATAATGATGCTTAAAATTAACCCAAACAGATATGGCACAGCTGGCAACTGTTGCGGATACTTCCTTACATGAACCTGGAGAGGAAGCGCATCATGCACATCAGTCTTTTATAACTAAATACGTTTTTAGTCAGGATCATAAAATGATTTCCCGGCAATATTTAATTACCGGAATCATTATGGGGGTAATAGGGCTGATTTTCTCGTTACTTTTCCGCATCCAATTAGGATGGCCAGATAGTAACTTTCCGTTATTGGAAACCTTTTTGGGTAAATGGGCTGAAGGTGGTCGTATTAAACCCGATTTTTATCTGGCGCTGGTTACCATTCACGGTACCATTATGGTGTTTTTTGTGTTAACGGCTGGTTTAAGCGGCACCTTTAGTAACCTGTTGATTCCTTTGCAATTAGGCGCCCGGGATATGGCTTCTCCTTTTATCAATATGCTATCATATTGGTTCTTTTTTATGTCCTGTGTAGTGCTTTGTTCTTCGTTTTTTGTACAAAGCGGCCCGGCTAGTGCGGGTTGGACCATTTATCCACCTTTATCGGCTTTGCCAAAAGCAATTGAGGGCTCGGGGACGGGCATGACGCTTTGGCTGGTAAGTATTTTCCTTTTTGTAGCCTCATCTTTAATGGGAGCTTTAAATTATATCAGCACCGTATTAAATATGCGCACTAAAGGCATGGATATGTGGAAAATGCCTTTAACCGTTTGGGCTTTATTTTTGACAGCTATTTTGGGTTTGCTGTCTTTTCCGGTATTGGTGTCCGCTGTGGTATTGCTATTTTTTGATCGGAGCCTGGGCACTAGTTTCTATTTATCGGATATTGTGCTGCACGGACAGGTATTGCCTAACCAAGGGGGCAGTCCGATTCTTTTTGAGCATTTGTTTTGGTTTTTGGGACATCCGGAAGTGTATATAGCTATCCTGCCTGCTTTTGGAATTGTTTCAGAATTGATTGCTACACACTCTCGTAAACCTATTTTCGGCTATCATGCCATGGTTTATTCTCTGATGGGTATCGTAGCGCTTTCTTTTTTAGTTTGGGGGCACCATATGTTTGTTTCGGGCATGAATCCGTTTTTGGGTAGCGTATTTATGATTACTACGCTCATCATCGCGGTTCCATCAGCGGTTAAGACCTTTAATTATCTGGCTACCCTTTGGCGTGGAAATTTGCAGTTTCACCCGCCTTTACTGTTTGCCATTGGTATGGTTTCCTTTTTTATTACCGGCGGATTAACCGGCATTTTTGTTGGTAATTCCTCTTTGGATATCAGCATTCACGATACCTATTTTGTGGTGGCACACTTTCACCTGGTAATGGGTTGTGCAGCCATATTTGGCATGTTGGCAGGAATATACCATTGGTTTCCAAAATTCTTTGGCCGCATGATGGATCCCCGGTTGGGAGCATTGCATTTTTGGCTAACCTTTGCAGCAGCCTATTGTGTGTTTTTTCCGATGCATTTTATGGGTTTGGATGGAGTTCCGCGGAGATATTATGCTTTTACCGAGTTCCAATTCATGAAACCCTGGTTAGCGGTGAACCGATTTATTTCATGGTCGGCAATAATTGGCGGTTTGGCGCAGGTTGCTTTTTTGTACAACTTCTTTCATTCTATTTTTTGGGGAAAGAAAGCCAGCCAGAATCCATGGAAATCAAATACCTTGGAATGGACCACACCGGTAGAACACCTGCATGGTAACTGGCCGGGAGAAATTCCCAGCGTTTATCGTTGGCCCTATGATTACAGCAAGCCCGGGCATCACGAGGACTTTATCCCTCAAAATATTCCATTTTCGGAAACCATGAGTTCTAACATCGACACTGATTTTGCCGAAAATCATGAATTGGAGCGAATGCAGAAAGCAAGGGAAGAACGCCAGTAATTAGGAGAATGCTAAAACCTAAGCCGCTGTTTCTTCCTGTTCCTTTAAAGCTTTAAATAGAACCGCACAGATTTCATATTCTTCTATTTGCTCGCAAACTTTCAGTATTTGTTGAAGTTCTGTTGGTGATGATTGTAAAAAATGCTCAATAACCTGTTCTTTAGGTTCTGTTTCTAAGACATGCTTTACAGCCGCAGTAAATCTTTGTAAAGCCTCATCTAATCTTTGTCTGCTCATTTCACATTGATTTTCTGTTTATTACGAATGAAAATGCTGCCAGGTTCCGTTTTTGAGAAATTATTCTGCTTATCCAATTTGAAAATCCCAGTATCTTAGTGCCGTTTTTGATATGACTACTATTGATGCAGTAATAATTGGCGGCGGCGCCTGCGGGTTGATGTGTGCCGCACAAGCCGGTTTCCTGGGCAAACGCACCCTGATTTTGGAGAAAAATGAGAAAATTGGGGCCAAAATCCTGATTTCGGGAGGTGGCCGTTGCAACTATACCAACTTGTACGCCACCGGATCGAACTTTATTTCCGAGAATCCGCACTTTAGCAAATCGGCTTTTTCACAATGGAGCGTAGGGGATACCATCAGTTTTTTTGAAACGTATGGCATCATCGGGCAAGAAAAAACGCTGGGCCAGCTATTCCCTCAAAGCAATAATGCCAAGGATATCGTTAAGATCTTTGAGCAGCTTTGCGCCGATATGGATCAGCAGATCATTTGCCAGGCCGAGGTAAAATCGGTACAAAAGTTACCCGATGGTAATTTCGAGATCAATTATCTGCACCAGGGAAAAATAAAAACGCAGTTGACACCTAAAGTGGTGATCGCCTCTGGTGGTTTGCCCATTTCTAAAATGGGAGCCACGGATTTTGGTTTGAGAATTGCTCGCCAGTTTGGTTTACGTATTACAGAAACCGCTCCGGCTCTGGTTCCTTTAACCATTACCGGAAAAGACGCCGAATGGTATGCCCGCTTATCGGGTAACAGCATTTTCTGCCGGGTTTCCAATCATCAGATCCAGTTTGAAGAAAATATTTTGTTTACCCATTGGGGCTTAAGCGGCCCGGCTATCCTTCAAATTTCCTCTTATTGGAGGCCAGGAGAATCTATCGAAATTGACCTGCTGCCCAGGCTAAATATTAGCCAGTTAATTATGCAGGAAAAGCAGCATCATGGCAAGAAATTGTTGCTGACCCTTTTGTCTGAATTATATACCCGGAAATTTGCCGAAGCTTTGGATAGGTTTCTTCCTATTCATAAAAATCTGGCCTCATTAAGTAAAGAAGATATCCTGAATTTAGACGCTTTGATCCATCATTTTAAAGTAAAGCCTGCCGGCGATAAAGGTTACGATAAGGCGGAAGTGATGCGGGGAGGAGTAGATACGGCGGAACTTTCTTCCAAAACCCTGGAATCGAAAAAAATTAGCGGTTTGTATTTTGGTGGCGAGTGTGTGGATGTTACCGGCTGGCTGGGCGGCTATAATTTCCAATGGGCCTGGGCCAGTGGCTATGTTATTGCGCAGAATATTTAAGCTTTAAAAGCAAAAGGGTAGGGCAAAAAAGGTTTATAAGGCAAAATCTAATTATCCATAAGCTTCCAGAGCATACCGAAAAACATTCATTTTTGGCTACTGTTAATAATTTAAAATAACTACTTATCTTTAACGTTAGTATTTTAAATAATGATCATATCCTTCGGGGCTAAGGAAACTGAAAAAATCTGGAATGGTGCAAGGGCTAAAAGTATGCCTATTAACATACAGCAAATAGGCCGTAGAAAACTAAGGATGTTAAACAACTCCATAGATATAAAGGATTTGAGGATTCCACCTTCTAATGGATTGGAAAAATTAAAAGGCAATTTCAGCGAATTCTATAGTATAAGAATTAATAATCAATGGAGAATTATTTTCAAGTGGGAAAATGGCAATTCTTATGAAGTTGAAATAATAGAGCCTGTTTAAATTTTGTTTCTATTGTTTGTGCCACCCCTAAAGGGGTTCATAGGTTCTTGTTTTTGGAATTCTAACGGAGCAAAATACAGTTCCATCGGGACGTAATATGAATAGAAGATTGAATTAGCATAAACATTTTAGTCCCATCGGGACGACATATAATTATTTTTGATGCAAATTTAAACAGGCTCATAGATTACCATTAAATAAATAATGAAATGGAAAAGCTGGCAAATATTCATCCTGGAGAGATTTTAGTTGAGGAGTTTTTAAATCCTCTAAATATTACACCCTATCGCTTAGCAAAAGAAACGGATATACCTCAATCAAGGTTATCCCAAATTATCAAAGGTCATAGGCGTATTACTGCTGATACAGCTTTGAGATTAAGTTATTTTTTTGGCAACTCGGCTAAATTTTGGCTGGGATTACAAGATGATTATGATATCGAAAATGAGTTGCAAATAAAACCTAATGAATTTGATAATATCAAGCAGTACACAATAGTTTAAAACAGGACGCTAACTTTCCAAAAGTTCTAAACTTTTGGAAAGTTTAAACTAAACTTGGTAATTAACAAAAGAGAGACTGCCTTTTAGAAGCAGTCTCTCTTAGTCTAAAGCTTGTCAAAAGCCTTAATCACATTCCGGATGGGTGAAAATATGGGTTTCCACATTTCCTGTCGGGATGCTGAAGCTTTCAGCACGACCCATTTGCCACCAGAATTTGTTGCGTTGTTTTTCGCGGCTCACGGTTTCGTTCATGGTTTCAGAATCGTATAAACGGCCATTGATCATCACATATTTGATTTTCTCGCTGTTGCGGATATCATCCAAAGGATTTTCATTCATTACCACTAAATCGGCCAGTTTTCCGGTTTCCAGAGAACCTATTTCTTTGCCCATACCCAGGTATTCGGCTCCGTTCAGGGTAGCACTGCGGATGGCTTGCAAAGGCGAAAGACCGCCCTGAGCTAACATCCAAAGTTCCCAATGAGCGCCGATACCCTGAATCTGTCCGTGAGCACCCAGGTTTACTTTGGTTCCACCATCGGCAATTTGTTTGGCAGCTTTTGATACCTCAATATGTCCATAATCACCAAATTCGGAAGTGGTTCTGCGGCGAGAACGGGCATCAATAATATGACGCGGCGTAAAGCTTAACAGATGTTCGTTTTCCCAAACGTTGGTGCGGTCGTACCAGAAATTTTCTCCAGACTGTGATCCATAACTTACAATTAAAGTAGGAGTATAGCCTGTTTTACTTTCGTTCCAGAATGATTTTACATCCTTATAAACTGGTAAAACCGGGATGTTGTGCTCCACGCCGGTATGACCATCGGCAATATGGGTCATGTTATGGAAGAAAGTAGAACCACCTTCAGGTACCACTTCCATTTGCAGTTCGCGGGCCGCCTGAATAACTTGCTGGCGTTGCTCGCGACGAGGCTGGTTGTAAGATTTTACTGAAAATGCACCTACGGCTTTCATCCTGCGCAGGGCAGAACGGGCATCATCCAGATTATTGATCACCGCTTTAAAATCGCCATCGGCGCCATAAAGAATGGTTCCGGTAGAATAAACCCGTGGACCTACCATTCGGCCTGATTTCAGCATTTCAGCCTGACTGAAAACCATTTCGGTATTGCTGGAAGGGTCATGCGAAGTGGTTACTCCAAAAGCCAAATTGGCGTAATAACTCCAGTCTTGTTGTGGCGAAACCCCATCAGGACTGCTGCGTAAATGCGCATGTACATCTATAATACCCGGCATAATGGTTTTGCCATCCAAATTAACCACTTTGGCATCCTGAGGGATGGTTACATTTTTACCCACGGCTACAATGCGGTTTTTGTCAACCAGAATAGTTCCGTTTTCGATCACTTCATCACCTTTCATGGTAATAATGCGGGCTCCGGTAAGAGCTATCATCCCGGTAGGAAGATCTGATTTTAATTTTAGTCCGATATCGACTCCTACGGTATCTACGGCCGGTAATTTTTCAGGAGCACCTACTACAAAGGCAAAGGAATTTTTGATCTCTCTGGAGAAATAACGTGGGCCAAGGGTCCATTGCAAGCGCTGACCATCGCGGCTCCAGTGCAGGTAATTTCCGGCATCTCGAGTTACCTTACTTAATGGAATAGCTTTGTTGGTTGATGAAAGATCTAAAGTGCTACCGGTAGTGGTAAGCGGAGTGATGTACACATTAAATAATTCGGTAAAAGCGATCCATTTGCCATCCGGGCTGGGTACAAACAGGTTGGCATAAGTAGATGTATAATGTGTACGGGCGTTTACTCCATTTAAATCTACGCTTTTGAAGGCTTTTTTACCGTTTTCGCTGGCCTGGAAATAAATACGACTATCATCATGATTAAACATGGGGCGAATACCGCTTTCCGAAATCAGGGTAGCTTTGCCGCCGTTTGCCGGTATGATGAAAATTCCGGTGTTTTTGCCATAAGTATAACCTAAAACATCGTTTCCAACTCCTTTGCGATACACAATTTTATCGCCTTTATTGGAGAACTTAGGCGAATAGTAATAACCTTTTTCAGTGCTCAGGCGGGTAATGCGACCGTTTTTCAGATCTATTTTATTGATAGATCCCTTATCGGCATCGCTCCAGCTTACATAAACTAATGATTTTCCATCCGGACTGAATTCAGGTTCAAACTCAAACTCGGTTCCTTTGGTCAAACGTTCAGGAACTCCATTGGGCAGATCTTTGATGTAAATGTATCCGGCAGCATTGAAAGCCACTTTTTTGCCATCAGGCGAAGTAGCTAATTGGCGGATCATTTTCGCATCAAATTCATCCTGGAAAACCTGCTGATCAAAATGCAGTGCCTCCGTAATAGTTTGTTGTGAATTAACTTCAAAAGGAATTACCGAAGTGTTTAAAGTAACCACATCCATTTTGCGGATCTTCCCTTTGGCATAAAATACCAGGTTTTTGCTGTCTGGAGTCCAGGAAAAATTAGGGTAAAGGCCAAAAATAGCCCAGGCTTCCTGCTGATCTAAGGAAAGATCATCGTAAATCGGCCATTCTTCGCCCGTTTCCTGATCTTGCAGATATAAAACCGATTTTAAACGTACCCGCTTAACGAAAGCTAAATATTTGCCATCAGGCGAAATTTGCGGACGAACAGCGCCACCCTGACCACCGGCTACAGTTTTGATCTCTCCGGTTTCGCGGTTCAATCGGCGGATATTATAGATTTCGCCGTTAGGGTCTTTATTATATTGGAAAAAAGGACCGGGGCTCACATCCTCAGAGAAATAAACAAACTTTCCATCGAACGATACATTGGGTTCGCCGGCATCTTGCTGGTCATTTTTACGTTTGGTTAATTGCAAACCATCGCCACCACCGGCAATATGGTACATCCACATTTCGCCGGCACCTAATGAACGACTGGCCGTAAAATGTTTACGAGCAATGATATACTGATTATCCGGAGTCCAAACAGCATTGTTTAACAGGCGGAAATTTTCTTTGGTAATGGCCCTTTTGCCAGAACCATCCGCGTTCATGATCCAGATATTATCGCCGCCTTCCTTATCGCTGGTATAAGAAATGTATTTCCCGTTAGGGCTAAAACGCGGCTGTACTTCCCAGGCCATACCGCCGGCCAAAAGAGTGGCTTTTCCGCCATTGATAGGCATTTTGTAAATATCACCCAGTAGATCAAATACGATATCTTTTCCATCCGGGCTAACATCCAGGTTCATCCAGGTACCTTCATTGGTATTAATGCTGAAGGTTTTGGTAGGTCCTGAGGGTTTTTCAACATCCCATTTAGGAGGCTGCTGGGCACTTAGCTGTTTAACGGCTAAGAGAGTAAAGGCTATTAAAAGTGTTTTTTTCATGTTTTACGATGATTGAATTTGCAAGTTAGTAATATTTCATAGTTTTGAAGAGCTACCAAATTTATGAGGATTCAGGAGGTTTTAAAACAGTATTGGGGTTTTTCGGAGTTCCGGCCCTTGCAGCAGGAAATTATCCAATCTGTTTTAGAAGGAAATGATGCCCTGGCTTTAATGCCTACCGGTGGTGGTAAATCCATTTGTTTTCAGGTTCCGGCGCTGGTAAATCCGGGTATATGCATTGTGGTTTCGCCTTTAATTGCCCTGATGAAAGATCAGGTGGAGAACCTGAAAGCCAGGGGGATTCCGGCCATCGCCATTATTTCGGGTATGGGCAAACGCGAAGTAGATATTCTGCTGGATAACTGCATTTTTGGAAATATTAAATTCCTTTATCTCTCTCCGGAGCGTCTGCTTTCTGAACTGGTGCGTGAGCGTATCCGGCATATGCGGGTAAACCTTATCGCGGTAGATGAAGCGCATTGTATTTCGCAATGGGGATATGATTTCCGGCCGCCATACCTGCATTTATCTGATTTGCGGGAGCTTCATCCCAAGGTGCCGGTGCTGGCTTTAACGGCCACGGCTACCGAGCGGGTAGTGGTTGATATCCAGTCTAAACTTTATTTTAAAAAGCCGAACGTTTTCCGGAAATCATTTGAGCGGAAAAACTTAAGCTATGTGGTTTTTAATGAAGATGATAAATTCCGAAAACTTAGCCAGATAGCTCAAAAGATACAGGGAAGCGGTATTGTATATGTTCGAAACCGGCGCCAAACTCAGGAAGTAGCCCGGCAGTTAAATATGCAGGGCATAGTTGCCGATTTTTATCATGCCGGATTAGATACTCCTTTGCGGATGAAAAAGCAGGCAAACTGGAAAAACGGGGCCACACGCATTGTAGTAGCCACCAATGCTTTTGGAATGGGCATTGACAAAGCCGATGTACGTTTTGTTATCCATCTGGATTTGCCCGAAAGTTTGGAGGCTTATTACCAGGAAGCGGGCAGGGGCGGCAGGGATGAAAAGAAAGCCTATGCCGTTTTGCTGTATAATACGGCCGATAAATTTCAGCTTTTAAAGAAGTTGGAGCAAAGTTTCCCTTCGGTACAAGAGATCAAACAGATCTACCATCATTTAGGCAATTATTTTCAGTTGGCTTACGGAGCCGGGGAGGGGCTTTCCCTGGAATTTGATATTGCAGATTTCTGCGTACGCTTTAAACTGGAACCCATCCGCACTTTAAATGCTTTGAAGTTTTTAGAACGGGATGAATATATCGCCTTGAGCGAAACCGTTTTTCTGCCTTCCCGGGTGCAGTTTGTGGCCAGTCAGGAAGATCTATACCGTTTCCAAATAGAACAACCGGCCTACGATGTTTTTATTAAAACCATCTTACGCTCATACGGCGGCATTTTTGACCATTTTGTACCTATCAAGGAATCAGATCTGGGTAAAAGATTAAGTTTATCTAAAAGTGCAGTGGCCGAAATGTTGCAAAAACTGCAATCATTTCAGTTGCTAAACTATATTCCGCAAACTGATAAACCACATCTCGAATTTTTAAAAGCCCGGGTAGATAGCCAGCATCTGTTTATCAATGGACGGCATATTGAAGAACGTCATCAGATATTTAAAAGCCAGGTTGAAGCCGTTATTGGCTACGCCGAAAAGGAGCTATGCCGGAGCCAGCAATTATTGAACTATTTTAATGAGAGTGATGCTGCCCCATGTGGGGTTTGTGATGTTTGCCTGGAGAAAAAGCGACTGAGTAAACAAGACAGTATTGCCGATGAAATTGCGCAGGAAATACTTTCTTTGCAGCCCGGGCACAAAACATCGCTGGAAGATTTGGTAAATGGCCTTACTAAGGGTAATGAAAAAGAAAGGCTGCAGGTAATTCAGCTTTTATTGGATGCCGGCAAATTAAAAACCGACGGGATTCTGTATTATCTTTAAATGTGCTCAATTTTAACGAATGGCCTTAATATAGCCCCAGCCTTCTTTTTGTTTGCTGATGATTTCATAAATACCATCCGGAACGGTTTGTACACCTGGTAAAAGCTGGGTTTTATCTACATGCTGATTTTTCATAGCTATGGAACATACTTTAAAGGCTATATTCTTGTTCTGTGCCAGTTTGGTAACCGCTTCGGCTACACTTGAACCTTTGGTGACCATACCTAAAGATTGCCCATAAAGTACCACCTCTAACTGGGCGTTCGGATTTGCCTGAGAAATCTCATTCAGCCAGCGGATCACTGCTTTATGGTCTAAAGTATCTTTACTGGTTAGATCAAATACTACCTTGTAATCTGGGGTTTGAGCCCATAAAACGGTAGGGATTAGTGTAAATATCAGGCTCATGATCACAACTATCTTTTTCATGACATTCAGAGTTTGGTATCTATTTACAACAGGAAAAGCGGGCTATGGTTCTGTATCGTTGTTCGTCTTTCGTTCGTCGTCTATCGTTGTTCTTGAAAATTTGAAAAATTCGTGCAATTCGTGTTTCCTTTTTAATTCATAGCTTTTTCGTCCGTCATTTTCCGCCATTCGTCTGTCTTTAAGAGCCATTCGTCTTTTTGCTGGCGAGTTTGTACAAGTAGATGTAACGTTTCATTTTAGATGACGTCTCATAGACAAACAATAAGATAAAACTCTTAAAATCAGTCTCATGAAAACAAAAATTGCAAAGATATTAAGCTTTAGTTTTATAGCTATTATCGTAATACTTGGTACATCCAGCGCAGCCCTTGCCGCCGTACAGTCTTTAAAAGCATCAGAGTTTAAAGATGTAAAAAACATCAACAAAATAGTGATTAGTGGGAATGTAGATGTTTTTTTAACTCAAGGTAATACTGAAAACCTGAAAGTATATAATCATTCTAAAAATGCCTTGATAGAGTATGAAAATGGCATTTTACGGGTAGTATCTCAGGAAAAAGAAAAACTGGCCATAGAACTTACCGTTACAAACCTTGCTGCTATTGAAGCATCCGGAAATGTGGCCATACGATCTATGAATCAACTGAGCGGTATCGATTTGAATATTAACTTAAAATCCGGAGCTAAGGCCGATCTGGAAGCCCGTGTGGTAAACCTTCAGAGCCAGCTTTCTGATTCATCCCGTTTGGATCTGGCAGGCGATGCAGAGAATCAAATGGTAGATTTAAGCGGTCTGGCGCAGGTGGAAACCTCTAAATTTACTGCTCAAAACAGATCCATTATTGTGCAAGATAAAGCCGTAGCCTCTTATAGCCGCGATGGAGTAAGTACCCGCATACAGGCAGCCAATGCTGACTCTAAAGTTAGACGGTTCTAAAATTATTTGACGATATTGATTTTACGAATTTTTCTAAACTAAGGCTTTAAGGCAATTAGAAGAATTCGTAAAATTTTGTTTTTTTAGGAGAAGTGTAACCTGATATCAAAAGTTATTGTCTTAACCACAAAAAAGATATGAGAAGATTAAATTTATTTGCCAGTTCTATAATAGCCATATTACTTTTAACAACAACCGGATGCAGCCAATTGGGTTGTATTTCCGGCTCAGGGAATCAGATCTCTAAAGTTTATTCCAATGAGCCTTTTTCATTGGTTAAAACCAGCGGCTCTATGAAAGTTATTCTAAAAGAAGGCCCTCAGCAGGTAAGAATTATAGCCGATGATAATATCCAGGAGCGCATCAGAACCAGGGTTAGTAATCGTACGCTCCAAATTGACCTGGAAGGGAACTTCTGTAATATTGGCCCCATAACCGTTTACTTAAGTACACCCGAATGGGAAGGAATTAAGGCTTCAGGTGCGGTTAATATTAGCAGCGACGGCAAGTTAAATACCACCAAGGATTTTCAAATAGCGCTTAGTGGTTCAAATAACATAAATCTGGATCTAAATGCAGCCAGTGTATTTACCAAATCCAGCGGCTCATCAAAAGTTTTTCTGACAGGCCAGGCCGGCAGTCATGCTATTGATTTAAGTGGATCAAGTACTATTGATGCCTTGGACTTTGTAGTTGGCAAATGCCAGATCAAGTCTTCGGGTAGCACTAAGGCCCGTATCAATGTGTTAAATGAATTGGAAATAAAATCCAGCGGTACCAGCGATATTGTATATCGCGGCAAGCCGACAAAGGTGGTTAATGATAATATGGGAATTTCCAGTTTGAAAAATATAAATTAACTCTTTTGCGCTAATTTATATTTTTAATTGCCCCAATGCATTTGCTTTGGGGCAATTATTTTTATGGGCCGATTTATCTGGAACCAGAAAATTAATCCCCCTAAAATATACATCAGGATATCCATCCCATCTGAAGTAAATTTGGCATCCAGGCGGGGAAGAAGCCATTCAAATACCAGTGAAATATAAAAAACCACAAAAATTACATGCCCGGCTTTAAAGCAGTAGTTTTCATTTCTTTCTACAAAAGTCCGTTGAAATGCCAATGCCAGTTGCATTACCACCGGTACGGCCAGCAAATCGGTTAAATAGCTATTAATAATAGGGATGGTCCAATCCAGTTTTCTGCCTGTAAAAACAAGCAGCCAAATCAAACAAAAAATGATAAACCAATTATTGAGCAAAGTTTTCATATTAAGCTGCTAATAAGGCAATTATCCATAAAATAAAGCTGATTACTGATACAAATGCTATTTGTGCATAATACACAAAACCCCGGCAAGCCAATTGGATTCTCTTGCTCAGGCGTACTAAAAAACTGTCGTCAGGATGTATAATGATATCCGGGCGCTTGTTAGCAGATATTGCTTGTAAAGTTTCCTTAGCCGCCTGCTTTTTAAAAGCTTCCTTCTCAATTAATTCGTTACAGAATAAACATCTGTCCTGAATGTTTCCGTTCCAGGTGGTCCACTGCTTACATTCAGGGCATTTAATTTCTCTTTTACTCAATTCGGTGATCTCCTATTTTTTTTTACTTTTAGCGGGAGGTATGAACTACAAAAATAACAAAAAGACCATCAAGGCATGGGCTATGTTCGATTGGGCCAATTCGGCCTATAACCTGGTCATTACATCCACCATTTTTCCGGCGTATTACACCATTATTACCACCACCCAGGAACATGGTGATACGGTATTTTTCTTTGGTAAACGATTCACCAATACCGCCTTATCCAATTATGCACTTTCTGTAGCGTACTTGCTGATGGTTTTTTTGTTGCCTATCCTGTCGTCTGTGGCAGATTTTCGGGGCAATAAGAAAACGTTCATGAAAGCCTTTACTTATCTGGGGGCTTTGGCTTGCGCCGGATTATTTTTCTTCAAATTGGAAACCTTAGAGTGGGGGATCATCTGTTTTGTATTAGCTGCTATCGGTTATATTGGCGGAGTAATGTTTAACAATTCTTATTTGCCAGAGATTGCCAGTGTTGAGGAACAGGATAATGTAAGCGCCAAAGGTTTTGCTTATGGTTATATAGGAAGTGTTTTATTGCAGATCATTTGTTTTGTTTTTGTCCTCAAACCAGAGTTTTTTGGAATAACCGATGCTTCTTTTCCCGCCAGATTATCCTTTTTACTGGTAGGAATTTGGTGGGTCGCTTTTGCCCAGATCCCATTCTATGCTTTGCCTGCCGGAAGTCCTAATTATAAATCGCTGGATAAAAAAGTAATTAAAAACGGTTTCCAGGAATTAGTTAAAGTTTGGAAACAGGTAAAAGAATTGAAAGTGCTGAAACGCTTCCTGTTGGCATTTTTCTTATATGCTACGGGGGTGCAAACCATCATGCTGGTGGCCGCCGGTTTTGGCGAAAAAATACTCAAATTAGGAGTTTCAAAACTCATTGCCATTATTCTGATCATTCAGCTGGTGGCCATTCTGGGGGCATTGGTGATGTCTTACTTTGCCCGTAAAATTGGAAATATCCAGATACTGATCGTGACGGTGATTGTTTGGGTAGGTGTGTGCATTTCGGCTTATTTTATTTCCAACGAATATCAGTTTTATGCCCTGGCGGCTGTGGTTGGGTTAGTAATGGGAGGTATTCAATCTCTTTCCCGTTCTACTTATTCTAAATTTATACCCGAGGATACGCCGGATACGGCTTCCTTTTTCAGCTTTTATGATGTAACCGAAAAAATAGCCATTGTAATTGGTCTGGCCAGCTTTGCTTATATTGAAGAGTTAACCGGAAGTATGCGAAATTCGGCTTTAACTTTGGGTTTGTTTTTTCTGATGGGATTATTTGCCCTGATTTCTATCTTATTTATAAAGCCCGAACCGGTTAAAAATATAATAGTAGCCGATTAAGATTTTTTGTTGAATTTAGCATCTT
>DASQIU010000076.1:0-16513 GCA_035631395.1 Daejeonella sp.
ATTTTAGGCTCATCCACAAAAACGGCTTGTAGCATTTGTTTGCGGGTTTCGGCATCTAAAAACGAGGGTTTGCTACTATTTAGGCCCACGCCAATAATCACTTTATCAAATAAGGAGATGGAACGTTTTAAAATATCCACATGGGCTTTGGTAACAGGATCAAAGGAGCCGGGAAAAAGGGCGATTTTCATATTTAATTAATGATTTTGCACAGGTTAATCCAGGCTGAAAAAGCTGAAGGAGGAAGAACCATATTGCCTTTGTTCTTTAAAGTTAGGATGATTATCCAATTTTTTCATGCTGGGATGCTCTATAATGAGCAGACCATTCGGTTTAAGTAGTTGTTTATCGAAAACTTTTTTGGCGATTTCTGGGATTTGCGGCAAATCATAAGGCGGATCGGCAAAGATCAGATCGAAGGTTTCGGTTTCCAAGTCCAGAAATTTGAAAACATCAGCTTTATTGGCCTTGATATTTTCCAGATGATGTTGTTTGGCCGTGTTTTTTAGATAATTATAGCAGCCGAAATCGCGGTCAACTGATACCACTTCCTGAACTTCCCGGGAGGCAAATTCTATAGAAATATTTCCTGTACCGCTAAATAAGTCCAGTACACGGATGTTTTCAAAATCAAACTGGTTAGCCAGGATGTTAAACAGCGCTTCTTTGGCCAGATCAGTAGTGGGCCTAACGGGTAATTTTGCCGGTGGATTTAGCCGTAAACCTTTTAATCGTCCTCCAATTATTCGCATAAATGCAAGCTGAGTAATGAAAAATAAGTATGCGCAGAAATATTTGTCGGTAGATTATTTATCGGCTGATTGGATTTGCCAAAAGAGATGTCTGCAAAATATTTTTGTATCCGTTTGTAAATCTCATCATTTTGGCCAATCATCCCCGTAAGGGTAATTTTAGTTTCCTTGGTATCCGGGCCAAACTGTTGAATCAGGTTGAGTAAGAAATAATTGAACTCGTCAGCATTTTCAACCTGGAAAGTATTATAAAACCTTAAGTGGCCATTCTGTAAAAAGGCTGCCTCAAATCCTCCGGTATAGAAATTAAGGAATAAATGGTTTGAGCTTTTGTTGTTGGTCTGGTAAATACCTTCAATAAAGGGTTCAACCTGGCTAAAAATACTGAGGTTTTTAAAACGTTTTTGTAGTTCCTGCTGCAAAAGAGTATCAATAACAACTATATTTTTGAGTTCGGCCGGGCTGATATTGTTTACCAACACATCGGTTGCCCGGTTGGGTTGGACAAACTTGGCATATCCGTCAAGCTCTGATTCTGTATAAAGTTGTGTGGGTATGAAGGTGAATTTGCCGGTTACTACACTAACCTTAGTGCTTTTGAATTCAGTTTGGAGCTGCGGCTGACTTTGCCAAAATTGTTCAAACCGTTTTGCCAGAGGGGTTTTTTCATGTTCAGAAAAATCTGCCTCGAACAAAACCTTTATCTGATTTTCATTAACAATAGCATAGCTTATAGAATGAGCGCTTATATGGATAAGCAAATCGTCATTACCCGGTTGCTGCCTCCGGTAATTTTCGTCGGTAAAGTGTATCGGATTATTCATCAGAACAAAAGTAAAATTTCTAAGCTAATAAATTGCTTTTAAAACCTGATGAAGCCTTTGGGTGCTTTACCTCAAAATAGGTAAGCTCAAAGAGAATCTGCAAATTTGCAGCGATGAGTTCAATTCATAGCCTGTTAGCACAACAATTTGGTAAAACTCCTACAGCCCAGCAATTAGAGGCTTTTTGGATGCTGGAACGCTTTTTACTGGCAGATAATGGCGATGAATGCTTTGTATTAAAAGGTTATGCCGGTACGGGTAAAACCACGCTGATTAGCGCTCTGGTTAAAACATTGCCGCGTATTCGGCTGAAGTCTGTTTTGTTGGCTCCAACCGGGCGGGCGGCCAAGGTAATCAGCAATTATTCTGGAAAAAAGGCCTTGACCATTCATAAAAAGATTTATCGGAAAAAAGTGGCGATTAGTCCGGATATGAGCTTTGTTTTAGGTGAAAATCTGGCCGAAAACACACTTTTTATTGTGGATGAAGCCTCGATGATTTCTGATCAAAGTGGTGAGTTTAGCAGACACAGTCTTTTGGAGGATTTGATTAGTTATGTATATAATGGAAAAAATTGCCGGTTGATGCTAGTGGGGGATACTGCCCAATTACCTCCGGTGGGTTCTCCACATAGTCCAGCCTTGGATCTGGCTGTATTGAAAGATATATACAGGCTGGATTTGTTCAGTTATGAATTAACCGATGTGGTACGGCAGGAAAAGGAATCGGGGATTTTACAAAATGCCACTCATATTCGAGAGTTGATCCGCTCAGGTTTAGAAACTTTTCCAAAATTTTCGATAAAAGGCTATCCGGATATTTACCGCATGACTGGTGAGCGGCTGGTAGAAGGCTTGCATTATGCCTATGATAAATTTGGAATAGAAAACTGTCTGGTTATTTGCCGCTCAAATAAAAATGCCAATGCTTATAATCAGAACATCCGTAACCGGATTTTATATCGTGAAGAAGAGCTTAGCGGCGGAGATTATATTATGGTGGTGCGCAATAATTATTTTTGGCTGCAGCCCGATGAAAACTCTGGTGATTTTATTGCCAATGGCGATATTGGCCATATTCGCAAGGTTCGCAATATTCATGAGCAATATGGTTTCCGCTTTGCCGAAATTGTATTAGAGCTGATAGATTATCCCGATGAGGAGCCTTTAACGTGTAAGGTTTTACTGGATACTTTATATGCCGATACGCCTAGTTTATCAGCTGCCGATAGTAAACGGCTTTTTGAGGCGGTAATGGAAGATTATCAGCATATTCAAAACCCGCGTATGCGTATTCAGGAATTGAAAAAAGATCCTTATTATAATGCCTTGCAGATCAAATTTGCCTTTGCTGTTACCTGCCATAAAGCGCAGGGCGGACAATGGGAAGCGGTTTTTATAGATCAGGGCTACCTTACTGATGAGATGTTGAATACGGAGTTTTTACGCTGGCTTTATACCGGAATTACCCGTTCTACAAAAGAGCTTTTTTTAGTGAATTTTGGGGATGCTTTTTTTGGAGAATCATCATTGATCCCTGATAATGCCAAATAAAAGAGATTTTAAATACGCTGCCCCCAACTAGTATTAACTTTTTGGGGGCAGTGTAAGAAGAGACAACCTCTTTCAATGAAGCTCTAAATTAAAATTAGGGATTAGGAGTAGGTTGTTTCTGAGTGGGTTGTTTTTGGGTTGGCTGGTTCGAAGCGGGGTGTTTAGTAGTACTTGTTGTATGTTTGGCTTTAGTACTGGCAACATGGTGACGGTATTTGTGGTGAAGGCGATGATGATGAGTATAACCTGTAGCGCCCACATGACCAATAGTCTGACCATTTTTAACTCCTCCACCAGGAATTATAGCTACCCCATTCCGTGTTCTTGTTGTATCTGAAGTCTGAGGATTATTAGTTCTCGTTTGACTTCTATCTTTACCCACCCATTTGTTTTTCATAGTATCCACTTTATTCTTCATGGTATCCATGTTTGCTCTTCTGTTAGTTTTCATGGTATCCATGTTTGTTCTCGTTCTGGTTCTAGGCGGTTGGGTTTGCGCCTGTACAATTTGAATCGAACAGAATAACAATGCTATTATGAGCATGAAATTAAGCTTTTTCATAATTTTAAATTTAATGATACTTTACTTTAATATACTTCATAAGTTTAACGTGTTAGTTTTTTATCTGTTTTTATTGAGTTAAAAAAGCTATTTGTTTAAATTGTTTTTGCCAATTGCATTAATCCAAAAGTTCTCTGATTTTGAAAGAATGATCTGTTGTTTTTTTTCAATCTCAGTTTTTATGTTGAGAAGAATATCCGCATTTAGTCTCAAACCTGAAAAAAGCTGTAAAGATAAAACTGCGTCATGCCATTGCCCTAATTTCTCCTGGAGCTGGTCTAAATAAGGTTGGTTTAAGCGAATTTTTTTAGCAATAGGTTCTTCAGCAACTTTATAACTATACAACAAATTTTTAATCTGCTTCCGGCAATCATGCATCTTTTTATTAAACTGCCGCTTGGCCAGAATCAGAGTAATCTGGTTTAATTGAGACTGATAAAATTTAATCATGTCTTTTGTTGGCGTAGAAAACAAATTTTTATCAATTGCTTTTTTGCTACGCTTTAGTACCTTTTTAAACCTCTTTTTATTCATGCAAAAATCGTGCAATTCTGTATACATCAGTTCCTGTTGTTCTCTGGTAAATCTGGGTAGCTTGAAATGATGTTCTTTTGCCATTTGCAGGTGAATATCTGCTTCGCGGATTTTTCCAGCCTGTTTAAAGATTTTTTTTACTGGTTTTAGATAAGATAATAGATCTTTATTCTTAGGCGTCTGGCTAAAGAGAGTTAAAATAGCCCGTATTTTTTTGATATTTACCCGAAATTGGTGAATATCTTCCTGATTGCGAAGTATGGTGATTCTATCCAGATGATAGAGCGTTTTTTTCCAGATCCTATTCAGGTGTTTTTTTGAAGCTTTTTGTTTCATTAGCTAATAGCTATTATTCATACAAAAAATTTATGCCGGCTTTGTTTTCTCTTTATTTATAATGAGTGGATTTATAAGAGTTTGGGAATAATGTTCTCCTTCTTAGGCATTCCGCTTTGTTTATACTAAAGAGGGGAAACTGGTGGGCTTTTTTCCTAGGCGGTTTATGCAGTAGTACTTTATATAAGGAAACTCAAATTTCTATCAAAACTTCCGATCATGAGCTGGCAGAATCAGCCGGAGGTTTGCTCCAATCAATATCTTCAAATATTCATTTAAATAGTTGTTTGTCAGCTTTTTGCCATCTTTTTTGCTTGTAGCTTGAATCAATAATCTTTTTGGTTTTCAACCAGTCACAGTTATAAAATCGACTACAAAGTATCATGAAAACATTGGGATTTAAATCATTGATTATCACAATAGGCATCATGGCTATGAGTTTAACAGGTACCCAGGTATATGCACAAAGGGGCCATGGGGGCGGTTTTCATGGGGGCGGAGGCTTCCATGGGGGCGGAGGTTTTTCAAGACCATCAGGTACAGTTGTACATAATGGTGGTTTTTCAAGATCCCCAGGTACTTTTGTACGTGGTGGCAGATTTAATAGACCCGTTTTTGTCTCAAGGCCCTATATTGCCTATCGTAACTTCTACAGTCCATTTTTAGGATTTTATGTAGATGTATTGCCTTATGGATATTATCCCTTCTTTTGGGGCCCTTATCAATACTATTATTGTGATGGACTGTTTTATCAACCTTATAACACCGGTTATCGGGTAGTGAATCCTCCAATAGGAGCACAGGTTCGTAGAATACCTAAATACGCACACACAGTAGTTGTTAATGGACAAACCTATTACGAAGTGAGAGGTGTTTATTATGCCAAGGCCCAAAATGCCAAAGGTAAAACTGTTTATGTAGTAGTAGGAAAAGAAGCAACAGACACCAGCACCAGCTATTAATAAGCTTAGTTTGAGCCGAAGCGTTTGGATAAATTTTGAAAAAGGTTAGCGTGAAACCGGATACCTGTTTGGGTGTCCGGTTTTTTTATGGATTTCTGTGATTGGATTTATTAGATGTGTACTTATGCACAATTGGTTTTAATTTTACTAGTTATGGCAAATGTTTAGTTAAAAATTAGAAATTTGCCCCTTAATCTAAAGGCCCCATAGCAGCGTGAACTACTTTTATTTGATTGTTTTTATCGTATTCCAGCTTAGCTTTATCATTCAGCTTTATTATACGCTTATTGTTCATCGGCGTTTAACAGCTTTTAAAAGTCAGGAGAATAATCTACCTAAACATCCCGTTTCGGTAGTTATTTGCGCCCGTAATGAGCAGAAAAACCTAATCCAAAACCTACCGGGAATTTTGGAGCAGAAATACCCGGATTTTGAAGTGGTGGTTGTAAATGATTGTTCAATTGATGATTCGGATCTGGTTTTGCGTGAACTATCGGCCCAATATTCGCATTTGCGTGTGGTAACCATTAATGAGCACGAGCGGTTTAAACACGGGAAAAAATTTGCCGCCACTTTGGGTATCAAAGCCGCCAAAAACGAACATCTTTTATTTACCGATTCTGATTGCCGCCCTTCATCGCCTAATTGGTTGGCTCAAATGCAATCTAATTTTAACGGAACCACGCAAATTGTCTTGGGCTACTCACCTTATGAGAAGTTGTCGGGCCTCGTGAATAAAATTATCCGTTTCGAAACTTTTTTTACGGCCTTAAACTATCTGTCGTTTGCTCTGGTTCGTAAACCTTATATGGGCGTTGGTCGGAATCTGGCTTATACTAAATCGCTGTTTTTTCAAGGCAAAGGTTTTGCTTCGCATATGCACATTCTTTCAGGGGATGATGACCTGTTTGTGAATCAGCATGCCAATGCAGATAATACCGTTATCGAAATTCATTCTGATGCGCAGGTTTGGAGCGAACCAAAGAAAACTCTGGCTGCTTATATTAAGCAAAAACTGCGTCATCAGGGTGCAGGTAAGGCTTATAAAAAGGCTCATAAGCAAATGTTGAGTATGCAGGCCGGTTCGGCTATTTTGTTTTATATTACTTTGGCTATCCTGGTAGCATTGCAGGCTCCCTGGTGGTTCTTGCTCGGTATCTACGTGTTACGCTTAATTAGTCAGATTTTCGTTTATTATCCAGTGCTTAAAAAATTGAGTTATGCCGACTTAATCTGGTGGCTTCCGGTTTTCGATATCATTTACTACTTTTATACTCTCGCTCTCAGCATAATTATCTTGTTCAAGAAAAAAATCGAATGGAAGTAAATCCGAATTTTTCAGAAAATGCTAAGAACGATTTTAACCTGGTAGAAAAGGCTAAAACCGGAGACCAAAAGGCTTATGCAGATCTGATGCAACGTTATAAAGATTCAATTCACTTTATGGCTTTGAAAATGGTTAACAACAAAGATGATGCCATGGATCTAACGGTTGAAACCTTTGCCAAAGCTTTTGAAAATCTGGATAAATATAAACCCGATTTTGCTTTTAGTACCTGGCTGTTCCGGATAGCCACTAATAATTGTATTGATTTTATCCGCAAGAAAAAAATCCACACTACTTCTATAGATAGTATGATAGATGAGGAAGGGGATGAGCGTCCGTTGCAAATTAGAGCCGATACATTAAATCCGGAAGAAACTTCGATCAAAAAGCAGCAAAATGCCCAGTTGAAAGAAATTGTGGATAAATTACCTTCCAGATACCGGATACTGATTATGCTGCGCTATTTTGATGAATTATCGTATGATGAGATTGCTCAGCAATTAGATCTCCCACTAGGTACAGTAAAGGCCCAGCTTTTCAGAGCCCGGGATTTATTGTCCAATATTATGAACCGAAACAAGAAGAATTTACGCAGTGACTTCTGATATTATTTTCCATTATTTTCCTGATTTAAGTGAGAAACAAAAACAGCAATTCAACCAACTGGATGAATTATATCAATTTTGGAATGCTCGCATTAATGTAGTTTCCCGTAAGGATATTGATAAACTATACTTGCACCACGTGCTGCATTCGCTGGCTATTGCCAAAGTAATTTCTTTCCTTCCCGGAGAGAAAGTGCTGGATGTGGGCACCGGCGGTGGTTTTCCGGGGATTCCATTGGCTATACTTTTTCCGGAAACTCAATTCCATTTAGTTGATTCTATTGGCAAAAAGATTAAAGTAGTGCAGGAAGTGGCCGCTGCTTTGGGTTTGGAAAACTTAAAAGCCAGCCATGCCCGGGCCGAGCAAATTGAGGATAAGTTTGACTTTATTGTTTCCAGGGCGGTTACCCAACTGAAGGATTTTTATCCCTGGATACGCGGCAAGTTTAATAAAGACTCTAAAAACAGCCTTAAAAACGGCGTGCTTTACTTAAAAGGCGGCGATTTGAAGGAGGAAATTGCACAGTCTAAACTGAAAAATGTTATTCAATACCCTATAAATGATTATCTTACTGAAGAATTTTTTGACACCAAATACGTCATTTATTTTTCAGCTCAATAAAGATTGTCTTTACTGCATCAAATAGCCTTAAGTTTAATTCCAGGGGTGGGTAACGTTACCGCACGCCAATTGCTAAGTCATTGCGGTTCTGCCCAAGGGGTGCTTTCATGCCCGGTAAAAACGCTGCAAAAAATTCCGGGTGTTGGACCTAAAACTGCTGAAGCAATTGCACAACATTCGGTTTTGGAACGGGCTCATCGTGAGCTGGAATTTATCTATAAATATCAGCTCAAGCCCTTATTTATTGGCGATAAGGATTATCCCGCCAGGATGAAAAATTGTGTGGATGCCCCGGTAATGCTTTATTTTAAGGGCCAGGCGGATTTCAATTCTTCCAAAATAATAAGCGTAGTGGGTACCCGTAAGGCTACTGATTACGGCCGGGAACTTTGCAAGCAACTTATTGCCGATTTAAAGCCATATAATCCGCTGGTGGTAAGCGGGCTGGCCCATGGAATTGATAGCGTGGTGCATAAAGAGTGCCTGAAGAATAATTTGCAAACCATTGGGGTATTGGGACATGGTTTAGACCGTATTTATCCGGCCCAGCACCGCACTTTGGCCGAGAAAATGGTAAAATGCGGAGGTTTATTAACCGAGTTTCCTTCAGAAACGAATCCCGATAGGGAAAATTTTCCCAAACGTAACCGGATTATTGCCGGCCTGGCCGATGCCACCATTGTGGTAGAGGCCAGCCTAAAAGGTGGTGCACTAATTACGGCCGAAATTGCCAACTCTTACAACCGGGATGTGATGGCTTTTCCGGGAAGGGTAAACGATGAATACAGCGCCGGCTGCAATTTTTTGATCAAAACCAACCGGGCCAATCTAATAAGCGATGCGAAGGATCTGGAATATTTACTGGGCTGGTTGCAGGAGCCGGTTAAAGAAAATAAGCCTCAGCTTAGCTTAATGCTTCATTTATCTGCCGAAGAGCAAAGTATTGCGGAGGTATTGCAAGCCAAAGGCCTAACCGCGGTGGATGAGCTGGCGGTTTTAACCCGGCTTCCGCAAAGTAAACTGGCCTTAACTATTTTAAATATGGAAATGCAGGGTTTGGTAATTGCCCTACCGGGGAAAAGGTATAAACTGGTTTGAGAAATGACTCTGCTGACAAGCTTATTCGTCTGCTTCTTTTAAGATCTCATTTAATATTTTATCTGAAAATCTAAAATTGGTCATTTGAATTTTTTCCAATATCGGTCTTATGCTTGATAGTAGACCTTCTCTTTTTGCCTTTAAAATAATACCTAATGTGCCAGTGTAATTGAGATTTAATTTCGCGGCTAATTTTCTGGCTTTAAGGTCGTCAAGAATTAATAATGAGTTTTCTGATTCTATGGCCAATGCCATAGCACTTGCCTCTCCTCGGTCTATGTCCATCTCTAAAATAGATTGGTAATGTTTATTTTTTGGCGATTTTATATTAATCCAGTGAGGTAGTGGTTTACCAAATTCAGTAACAATCTATATTGTAGTTGTTATTTGTTTGAATATTTTTTGAAGCAAGGTAAGCTCACCGATTTTATGGAGCAGGATTAAGCAGGTTGTATCAGCAATAACCACATTATATTCTTGCGGCATCTTTTTCAATGTCTGAAACAGGGTAGTTGATTAATGAAACGCCATAATCGCCGATAATTTCGGCAAAAGCTACTTTGGAAAGCCCGGCTAATTCTGCAGCTTGGCCTAGAGATAATTTGCCAGCTTCATAAAGCTTGGATGCCAAAAATTTAATGGTGTCTTTGGGGTCAAGCTCAAACTTTTCCGGAATAGAAAGGGTGATTGTGCTCATAGATTAAATATACAATATTTTGCAGGAAATCTGTGGACAATCTTGATCAGTGGAGAATTTTACTCTTTTTTAGGATAATCAAATAGTTTTAGATCTCCGGTTCCCTTGCTGATCATGGCCCATTTATCAAACGGAAATTCAATCAACACGATGCCGCAGGTAGGGATGTCTTGAATATCGCCATGACATAAATCTAATGCCAGATCGGAAAGGCCGGGATTATGGCCCACCAAAGCCGTAAAATCAGAGGAATTATCCATTTGGTTAATTACCCGCAATAAAGTATTGGCTGAGGCTTCGTAAATAGCCTTCTCCTGAAGTATATCAGAAGCTTTAATGTCAAATTCTTTGGCAAAATAAACGGCGGTGCTCATAGTACGAACAGCCGGACTGCTCACTATTTGCTTAGGTATAATGCCCTTATGTGCTAAACGCTTAGCCATTTTGGGAGCATCTTTAAGTCCACGTTCATTTAAAGGGCGGTCAAAATCAATTTGGCCGGTTCCTTTGTCTGATTTGGCATGACGGATGATGAGTAATTGTTTCATAGGCTTTAAAAATTAATTCAGAGCTTATTGGCAAAGGCCGTAATTTCCAATTCGTTTATATCCCACATACATTTAAAATGTCCTAAAGGGCATTTGGGAAGGCCAAATTTACTGCAAGGGCGGCAGGGGAGATCAACTCCCGCTTCATAAAACTGGTCTACTTTATACGCCTGCACCCCGAGAAGCTCCGGAACAGTACTTCCCCAAATGGTTACCATCGCTTTATTAAACGCCTCAGCAATGTGGGTTAGCCCGGTATCAAAACCAATTACGCCGCTTGCATTTTTGACCAGAAAAACGGATTCATTGAACCCGATTTTGCCGCAAGCATTGTACACGTTTGCGCCCGCTGCCCGGCAGATGATCTCTCCGTTTTCTTCCACATCTTTTCCTCCCAGTAACACCACCGGCTTGTTGAGGTTTTTGCAAAGGCTGATTACTTTCTCATTGGGCATCCGTTTGGTAAAATGTGTGGCCCCGATAATGAACGCGATATAGTCTTTCTGATGACTTTCAGGAAGTAATTGTTCAATATGGTATTCGCCGGGCAGGAAATAATCTATGGGTTTCTGGTCGTTAACCACGCCTAAGAAATTTACTGTTTTTAAATAGCGGTCCACCAAATGGTCTGGTTTTATTTTGTTGATCTTCAGCTTGATGGCCATCCATTTTTTTACCCGCTCTTTTTGATAGGTAGATGATTTTATTCCTAAACGAAGTTTTACAATGGTTGAACGGAGACTGTTATGCAAATCAATCACATAATCGAAATTTTCTTTTTTTAACTCTTTAATGGTATCCGAAAGATGATCTTTTAGCAGGTGCAGATGGTCTATATATGGATTTTCATCGAGCAAAAATGTAAAATTCTTTTTGGTGAGGTAATGGATAGTGACACCCGGTAACTGTTGTTTCAGGCAACGTATTACCGGTGTGGTATAGATAATATCGCCAATAGAACTGAAGCGAATAATTAATATTTTAAGATTTTCCTTTTTCAAGAGGGCTAAGATTATTAAATGTTTGCTTTTCTTTTTTCAAAAAAATGGCTGATTTGCTCTAAATTCATTGCATTTAAGCAGTTTTCTACCGATACGCCTCCTTTTCGGGCCACTAAAACGCCATAATGCATATCTAATAAGCCGGTGGTGCGGTGCGCATCCGGGTTGATGGACAGCATTACTCCTTTTTGAATAGCGTATTGGTGCCAGCGCCAGTCTAAATCCAAGCGTAAAGGGTTGGAGTTGATCTCAATAATTACACCGTTGGCCGCACAGGCATCAATTACTTTCTGATGATCAATAGGATAGCCACTTCGGGTTAAGAGCATCCGGCCGGTAGGATGTCCCAGAATGGTAGTGTAAGGGTTCTCTATGGCTTTGATGAGCCTTTCGGTGGCTTTTTCTTCACTCATTTTTAAGATAGAATGCACCGAAGCCACCACAAAATCGAAGGTTTTCAAGATCTCATCCGGGTAATCCAAAGCTCCATCGTATAAAATATCTGATTCTATTCCTTTAAAGATCCGGAAAGGAGCCAGTTTTTTGTTCAGTTCTTCTATTTCGCGGTGCTGGGCCTCCACCTGCATTTCATTTAATCCACGGGCATAAAAAGCGGATTTAGAGTGATCGCAGATGCCTAAATATTCTAGTTTTAATTCATCGCGACAGTAAAGCGCCATTTCTTCCAGCGTATGCACTCCATCACTCCAGGTACTGTGATTATGTAAAGTGCCTTTTAAATCTGAATAGACAATTAATTTAGGCAGGGAATGCTTTTTAGCTAACTCAAACTCATGTTCATCTTCCCGTAACTCAGGTTCTATAAACGCAATGCCAGCCAGAGCATAAATTTCTGCTTCGGTTTTGCCCTGTACATTTTGATTGCCCAAAAGCTTTTTCAGTTCCATTACGTGCTCTTCAGAACCGGTTTGCTCAATTAACTGCCAACCGAAATCCTCTTCTTTACAAAACTTAAAACATATTTTCAGGCCATCCGTGTTTTCGGTTTGTAAGCTGTCGGGCTGGTTTTGGGTTATAGTTAAACCATTTTTTTCAATTTCCTGAACTACTTCCTCACTATAAGGAGTACCATATAATATATCCAGTTGGTCAATTATTTCGCATTTGCGGCGGTAAGCTCCAACCAAAGATAGGAATGGAGTTTTCCACACTTTTTGAAGGCTTTGTAGCAAGGTTTGGGCGAAGTTTTCTACCTGGGCGTATAAAAAACGACCGCTACTGGCCATTTTAAATTCCAGCACTTTCTTAATTTCTTCCTGGGTTTTTAAACCAAAACCTTTGGCTTCAACCAAACGGTTTTCATTACAGGCATAATAAAGCTCACCGCTGTTTTCTATACCCAGATCTTTCCAAATGATGCCAACTTTTTTAGGGCCAATACCTTTAATTTGTAGCATCTCCACAACCCCCAACGGAGTTTGTTCCAGCAGGTCGTTCATATCCTTCATGGAATTTTGCTGCAAAAGCTCCCAAATTTTGGCCGAAGTACTTTTGCCCAGGCCTTCTATCTGTTCCATTTCGTCCAGACTTTTTTCGGCTATGGGGAAGGGCAGCTTATCTACTTTAAAAGCCGCATTAGCCATTGACTTAACCTTAAAAGGGTTTTCGTTGTGAAGCTCCATTAACTGGCTCAGCAAACGCAGGGTTTTGGCAATTTTTTTATTATCCATCATTAGGGTCAAAAATAAAAAATAACTCATAGCTATTAGCTATTACCTTTTGGCTTTTAGTTCTAAAACGCTTATTAGGCCTATTGGCTATTTTTTGAAAAACCTCATACACATCTTCTTTGGCTTAAAACAGTCCCGTTTTCCGCTCATACTGCGCAGGCCTTAGCCTCAAGGCCGGTATCCGCTGCAACCGGGTTTATGAACCTTGTTTGGAGTTCTTGGCATCAAAATAGGAATGATAAGTACCTGTCAACTTTCCAAAAGTTCTAAAACTTTGGAAAGCTTAAATTTTTATGGAAAAAACAAAGGGCTGTCCTTTTTAGAGACAGCCCTTTGTTTTCTCCGCCGCAAGGCAAAATCTTTTTATTTTATGGTGATGGTATAAGGTAATCTGGCCTGGATACCGGTAAAATTTAAGGCCGATTTCATCTGCTGATAATAAGCATAGTTTTCGCCTAACTCCTGACGGGTAAAATAGTTTCTCATTCTATCACCGGCATTACCAAATAGCGCCTGGAAAGGGTCTATCTGGGCAGGATATTCTACTATTTTATAATCGCTTATGCCGGCTTTTTTGGCCGCAGAGGCAATGGCATCGTTCATATTTCCAAGCCGGTCAACCAAGCCATTTTTAATGGCTTCGGTTCCGCTCCAAATTCGTCCCTGACCAATGCTGTCTATATAAGTTTGCGTTTTCTTACGGCCCGTAGCTACCTTTTGGGTAAAGCTGTTGTAAATCTGATTGACCTCGTTTTGGATGATCATCTTCTCCGCATCATTTAACGGGCGGCTTACAGTTTGCATATCGGCAAATTTTCCGGTTTTTACCCCGTCAAAAGTAATTCCTAACTTATCATTGAAAAAGTTTTTCATATTGGGGATAATTCCAAATACGCCAATAGATCCGGTGATGGTATTGGGCTCTGCAAAAATGGAATCGGCTGCACAGGAAATATAATATCCACCCGAAGCGGCTACATCGCCCATGGAAACGATAATAGGTTTTACTTTTTTGGTTAAAATAACTTCTCGCCAGATCACATCAGAGGCCAATGCGCTACCTCCGGGAGAGTTAACCCGTAAGACTACGGCTTTTACCTTATTGTCTGTACGGGCTTTGCGTAAGGCCCTGGAAATACGGTCTGAACCAATGGTTTCATCAGTTCCTTCGCCGCTGATAATCTCGCCACTGGCATATACTATAGCAATTCGGTTAGAAGATGCAGATTCAGAACTTAAACTTGGATTAGGATAATCAACAATATTTACTGATTTAATATTTTTATCTTCCTGAATGCCTGTTAAAGATTTCAGCTCGTCCAATACCTCATCTTTATAGCGTAAGCCATCAACCATTTTATAATTTACCGCGTCTTTGGCATTGCGTACCAGGGCATTATCGGCCATAGAAAACAGGGAGTCTTTAGGAATATGACGGCTTTTAGAAATTTCGCTCAGGAAATGATCGTACATAGAACCTATGGTAGTGGTAAGCTGGAGGCGGTTGGCATCGCTCATTTTATCCAGGATAAAAGGTTCAACGGCGCTTTTGTAGGTTCCAACTTTGATTACCTGGGGCTCGATGCCTAATTTGTCAAGGGTTCCTTTAAAAAAGGTTATTTCAGAACTAAAGCCTCTAAAATCCACCAATCCTTCAGGATTTAAATATATTTTGTCGGCTACTGATGCCAGATAATAGGCTCCTTGGGTATAAACTTCGCTGTAAGCAATAATAAATTTCTTACTTTTTTTGAAATCGATCAAAGCATTCCGGATTTCTTCAAGGGTGCCAAAACCGGCTGGTACCGCTGGCACGTTCAGATAAATGCCTTTGATATTGTCATTGGTTTTAGCATCACGGATGCTGGCCAAAATATCATTCAGCCCTATTGATTTCTTGTTGCTGATACCCAGGAAATTAAAGCTGGGCAGTGGATTTTTATCACTGCGCTCTTTAATCGGTTCGTCCAAACTAAGGTGCATCACCATATTGGAACTCAGGGTGGTTTTATTTTCTTTTCCGGCAGAAGAAATAACAGCCGTTAGGGTGATCATAAGTAAGAGCCCGAGAACAAAAACCGACAGGATTACGCCTACCATGGAGGCGAAAACGAATTTGAAGAATTCTTTCATTTCAGATGCAAATGTTTTATCTATGCAATTATACAAATATACAGATTCTGGAATCGGTATATTGTTACAAAAACATGTTATGGGTACTTTAGAAGTGGCGTATTTATTATTGGGGAGTAACCTGGGTGATAGCCAAAAATATTTGGAAGAGGCGGTTAAATTATTGGAAAGCAATGTGGGGGTAGTGAAAGAAGCTTCTTCTTTCTATCAAACTGCGTCCTGGGGCAAAACAGACCAGCCTGATTTTATAAATCAGGTAATTTGTTTACAAACTGCTTACAAGCCGCAGCAACTTTTAGAAAAGATTCTCGTAATAGAGCAACAACTTGGGAGGCAAAGAATAGAAAAGTGGGGTTCCAGAACAATAGATATTGATATCTTATTTTATGGCCAACAGGTAATCCAGGAGCCAAACTTAATTATTCCGCATCCGTATCTGCATCAGCGACGTTTTACGCTAATGCCTTTATTGGAAATAGCCCCCGATTTGCTTCATCCGGTGCTGAATAAAAGTATCCGGGAACTATTTGAAACTTTAGATGATAAACTTTCGGTAAAAAAAATATAACTTAGTGTTAAAACTATTTTGTGTTTTTTAAATCTACCCTCTATGACTGAATATGCAAACCAAGCCCCGATTGATGTAAACATTGATCTTTCTTATTTAAATGAAGTATCCAGTGGCAGCAGAGAGTTTATTGTAGAGATGATTGATATGTTCCTGGAACAAACACCAGTTTACTTTGAGCAGCTTAATGAGGCAATTCAGGCCCAAGATTGGTTAGTTGTTGCTCATCTGGCTCATAAAGTTAAGCCCACATTAGCATTTATGGGGACCCATTCGGCTAAAGATAAAATAGCCGAAATTGAGCATAAAGCCCGAAACCAGGAAAAGCTGGAAGAAATAAACCTCATTTTTAACCAGCTCTATAGTCAAAAACAACAACTTTTTAATAATCTGAAAGAGGCTAAAGAAAGTTTAGAGGGGGCTGATTGATCGTTAAGACTCCTCTTTCCACAGACTGACAGGGAAATGTGTGTTCCGCTTAGAAAAAAAGAAAAGGCTGTTTAAACAGCCTTCAGTTCAAAAGTATAGCTTTCCATAATCAGGTTGGCCAGTAATTTTTTGCAGGCCTCATCTACTCTTTGGCGGGCAGTAGCCTCATCAGCGGATTCTATTTCCAGAGTAATATGTTTGCCTATACGCACATTGTGAATTTCCTGTAACCCCAGGTTTTTCATACTGCCGGTAACGGCTTTTCCTTGCG